>CAZDYM010000020.1:3053-16648 GCA_964509325.1 uncultured Phycisphaeraceae bacterium | reverse complement strand
CGGCGATCGTGCGCAGGTTGGGGTTCGAGTCCGCCCCGATCGCCACGGTCGAGATCGTCACGCCGCCGGCACAAGCTGGCCTCGGCCCTCATCGGGGCGTTCGTGGTGAGCGTCACCGTGCTGGGGGTGTACTCGACGTGGCAGGCGTGGCGCGCGGACAAGGAGGCGGAGAACGCCCGCGCCGAGAGCCGGCGCTCCGAGGCCGCGCTGGCCGAGGCGAACCTGCAGCGGGCCCGCGCCGACGCGAGCGCGCGCCGCGCCGACCATGACCTCGCCGTGAGCAACATCGAGCGGGGCCGGCTGCTCAGCGCGGGCGGGTCGCTGGTGCTCGCCGAGGAGCAGTTGTGGCCCGAGCTGCTGCGGGCGCCGACCAGCCCGCACGCGTTCTGGGCGGTGTGGGAGCTGTACAGCCGCGTCCCGTGCCGCGACGCCGTCATGGCCCACGAGCCCAGCGTGCGGGCCCTGGCGTACTCGAACGACGGGACCATGCTCGTGAGCGCCGGGGAGCGCGGCGACGTGACCGCGTGGGACGCCCGCACCATGACCCCGATCGGACGGGTGGCCCTCGGGCTGCCCCTGCCGCGCGCCACCATGGTCTTCACCCCCGATGATCGGCGCCTCGTGATGGCCGACGCCACCGGGGCCCTTCACGTCTGGAACACCTCGGACTGGTCGGTGGCGGCGTGCCCCGAGCCGGTCCCCACCAACCCCATCAACGCCAGGCTCAGCCGCGACGGGTCGCTCTACGCCCTCACGGGCGCCTCCGGCTGCATCACGGTCTACGACACGCGCGACTGGTCCATCGCGTGGCGCTGCATCGGGCACCGCGGCGACGTCAACGCGGTGGCCTTCTCGCCCGACAGCGCCACCCTCATCACCGGCGGCGCCGACGAGCACCTGCGCTTCTGGGACGCCCGCACCGGCGCCCCGCAGGGGTCCTCCTGGGCCCACGCCCAGCTGGTGGGCGCGTGCGACTGGTCGCCCGACGGGAACTGGATCGTGACCGGCGGCACCGACCGCCTGGTCCGCGTGTGGGACGCGCGGCTCCGCGCCGTCGTGCGCGAGTGGGACGCCGCCAACGGCACGGTCGCGCGGATCAACTTCAACCCCCGGGGTGACAAGCTCACCGTGACCGGCTGGTGGCGCGCCGACCTGATCGATTGGACGAGCTGGAGCATCGAGGCCTCGTACACCGGGCACCGCCGCGGCGTCTACTCGCTGGCGTGGGCCCCGGACGGCGCGTCGTTCGCCACCGGCTCGGTCGAGCCCTACATCCGCGTGTGGGACCTTCCCAGCCGCGTGGTGCCCGAGAGCGTCGCCGGGCACAACCACCGCTCCACCGCGCTGGCGATCAACGAGAAGCACGGACGGGTCATCGCCGCCGGGTTCGACCGCTCGCTGTTCCTGCGCGAGTACCCCTCGCTCAGACCCATCAAGAAGTTCACCGGGGGCGGGGCCTACGGCACCAGTGTCGCGTTCCTCGGGGACGGCTCCCGCTTCGCGTACGTCACCGAGGCCGGGCCCGTCCAGATCTGCGACTCGCGCGACGGCGCGCCCATGTGCACCATCAGCCAGACCCGCCTCTCCACCGCGCTCGCGTCCTCCGCGGACGGCTCGGTCCTTTACGTCGCCGAGGTCCGGGGGGTCATCGGCGGCTGGGACACCCGCACCGGCGAACTCCTCGGGTACTGGGGCGTCGAGGGGCGCGACCCGATCTCGATGCGCGTCCACTCCGGCGGCACGCGCCTGGAACTCACCCAGCGCGACGTCGTCTGGCAGTCCTGGACCCTCCCCGCGTTCCGGCCCGAACCCACCGTCCGCACCGACGCCCCGATCTGGACCCTCGACGTCAGCGCCGACGGCACGCTCGCCGCCCTCACCACGTGGAACGCCGAGATTCAACTCTGGAACCCACGCTCCCAGAACTACCTCGGCTCGCTGCAGGGGCACCAGCAACTCATCTCCGGGTGCGTCCTCAGCCCGCGGGCACGCTACGTCCTCACCGCGAGCACCGACGGCACCGTCCGGTGGTGGGACGCCCGCCTGCAACGCGGCCTGCTGGCACTCCAGACCCACGACCGCCAGCCCATGAACACCGTCGCCATCTCATCTGATTCACGGACCGTGCTCAGCGGCGGGCTCGACGGGCGGCTGTACCGCTGGGACCTCTCACGCTTCGACCGGCACATGGCCGGGAACATCGATCTTCAGATCCGACGCTGGGTGGGCCCGTCCGCGACCGACCAGGAGCGGGCCAACGCCGACTTGCTCCGCGCCTGGGCCGAGCGCGTGCGGAACCCGGGCGGCGAAGGCCCTCCCCCGGTGGGCGGGTTGTGCGACCCGCCCTGAACAGCACCTCCAGTTCCTGCTCACCTTGGCGCAAAGAAACAGGCGGCCTCGCCGGGGGCGTGAGGCCGCTTCCGTGATCCTGAAGAGTGGTGTCGCGCGAGTTTCAGCGGCGGCGACGCAGGCCCGCGACCGATGCCAGCCCCATCAGCACGGCGGCACCGGGAGCCGGGACCGCGCTCGACGCGACCGACGGGCCGGTCGAACCGGCCTCGGAGCCCGAGGTGGGGTTGGTCTGCTGCGACGGGAGCGAGGGAGCGCCGACGCCCTGCGGGCCCATCGGGCCGGAGGCGAGCGCCGGGTTGGTGGTCGAGTTCGTCACGCCCGGGGTGGCCTCGGGGAGCTGCTCGGGGTCGTCGGGCCCGGAGAAGGGTGCGAGCTGCGCCGCCGCCTGCGCCCCGCGACCGGCGTTCGCGGAGAACGCGGTGTTGGAACCCAGCGTGCGGCGGGCCGCCTCCGGCTGCGACTGGGCGAGGTTCACGCTCAGGCCGTCCGGGGAGAAACGGTCGAAGCGATTGGTGTAGGCGTAGGAGAAGCCGCCGCCCGCTCCGCCGCGGACCGCCGCGCTGAACGCGGGGGAAGCCAGCGGCCCGGTCTTGGCGTCGAAAGCGGCGCCGAAATCGTGGACCGAACGGGCCGCCGCGAGCGCCCCGGGGCTGGCGCCCGCGGGAGCGCTGGTGTCTCGGGTCATGAACTCGGGAAGGACGACATCCGCCACGGACACATGGGAACGCGGGCCCATCGGTCGCACGATGTGCGCGGGAACACTCGCAGCGCCTTCGATCTGGTACCGGACGCGCTGGGTCGACTCGCCACGTTGACCGTTCCAGCCCACCGGAGCGGAACGGCTCAACACGCCCATCGCGGTGGCGACGGCGGACCCACACACGAGCGCGATCACCGCGCCGCGAATGCCATGACGAACCATAATGCTGTCCTCCACAGTCTTGATTCTGACCGCTTGATTGGGACGGACCTGACTCAGACCAAGGCGCTGTGCGGGCGCACGTGGTCGCAGGAACCATAACCCCAATCCGGGAGGATTGCAACACCTAGGCCGGATTTTCCGTCGATTTCCGTCGGGGTGATCCGACCGGCACCCAAACGCCGCGGGTCATCCTGACGCCGGACTCATCCCCGGCGACGGCGCAGCGCCAGCCCGCCCGTCGCCAGCGCGATTGACGTTGCGGTTCCCGCGCTGGGGACGAATGTCGCCACGACCTGCTGGGCGCCGACGGTGAACTTCACCGTCTCGTCGCCGCTGGACGTCGAATCGCGGGACGCCGAGACCAGCCCTCGGAACGTCCACGCCTGGGCGGCGAGGTTGGAATCGCTGACCAGACGCTGGGTGAACACGCCCAGCGCGCTCCCGGGGCCGCCCACCGACGGGTTGACGGTCCCCGACACGAACGCGCCGTCGGCGAGCGTGAGGCCCGGAGCGTCGAACGCGAGGCCCGAGAAAGAGAGCGACGAACCGGCGCGGGTGGCTCGCGCCTCGATCAGCAGCGCGTTGAAGTCCGTCGGCGCCGACTGACTCCCGATGGTGGGCACGCTCGTGCCGCCGGTGGCGGTCGAGAACGTGCCCCATGACAGCACCGACGAAGCCAGCCCCGTCTGGTTGGTCAGGGTGAAGACGAGCCCCTCCCCGGGCCGGTTCTCGAGCGCGAACTCGTAGGTGCGGGCCGAGAGTTGGGCGTTGGTGCCCAGGCCGGCGGAGATGAAGTTCCCGCTGGTGGTGCCGGCGCCGCGGTCCAGCGACTGGTCAAAGTTGGTGTTCGACAGGCGGTACTTGGCCTGGGCGTGCGTCGCCACGACCGAGGAGACCTGGGCGTTGGGTGAGTTGATGAAGATCATGCCCGCGCCCGCGAGCGGCGCGGCCCCCAGTAACGCCGCGGGCCCGAGCAGGGCCGATCGGATCGGGGCGCGACGAACCGGGTTGGTCCTCATCCGGATGCCTCCTGAAGAGCGTTGCGGCGGGCCCGCCCGGCGTCGCGCCGGGCAACACATCGGGGCCTGCCGCGAGTGGGGCGGAGGGAGGGGGCCGGCCTGTGCGCCGGCCCCAACGCTCCGCCCCGACCGATGCTGAACTCTCAGAAACGTTCGCGGCGGGAGCAAGCCAAGATTTCCCGTCCGCGAGACACGTACCCGCTTCTCGGACCCGGACACGCTCGGGGTCCGTTCGTTCTTCCAATCGAACACCGAAAGGCGCGCACCGCCCGCCTTACGCTTCGGACGTGCTGACGTGGACGCTCATCGCGTTGGATTGGGCCCTTCGCATCACGATGGGCGTGGTGATCCTGCTGCGGAAAAAGAGCAGCGACGCCATGCCGTGGCTGCTCGTGTGCGTGCTGTTCCCGATCCTGGGGCTGCTGCTGTACCTGCTGATCGGGGGCAACCGGCTGGGGCGGCGTCGCTCGCGTGAGCACGCGCGGGCGATGCGCGTGGTCGACGGCCTGACTCGGCTGGGGGTCTCGCGCTCGGGCGCGGGGGCGAGCATCCCGGCGCACCGTCGCGACCTCGCCGCGATGGCGGAGAACCTCGGGCACATGCCGATCGTGGGCGGCAACCACGCCGAGATCATCGCCGAGCCGACGGATTATCTGAACCGGCTGGTGGAGGACATCGACGCGGCCTCGGGGTACGTCCACTGCATGTTCTACATCTTCGAGGACGACCGGGCGGGGCGTGAAGTGGGCGCGGCGTTGGAGCGCGCCGCGGCTCGGGGGGTGTGCGCGCGGCTGCTGGTGGACGCCGTGGGCTCGCGCCAGATGCTGCGCCGGCTGGCGCCACGCCTGCGCGAGAAGGGCGTGCGGGTGTACGCCATGCTGCCGGTGAACCCGCTGCGGCGGCGCCTGGCGCGGATCGACCTGCGGAACCACCGCAAGCTCGTGGTGATCGACGGCGTCACCCTCTACACGGGGAGCCAGAACATCGTCGATCCGTCGATGGGCGAACCCGGGAGCGCGCCGGTGGGCTCGGCGTGGAAGGGCTCGTCCGCGTCACGCTCGCTCTCGGGATCCGCGACGGGCTCCATGACGGGTTCGATGGGCGAAGACTCGGTGGGCACGCTGGTGAGCAAGGGCCTGCGGGCCCGATTCACGCGGTCACGCCGCCAGTGGGACGACCTGAACGTCCGTCTCCGCGGTCCCATCGCGGTGCAGGGAGACGTGGTGTTCCTGGAAGACTGGTACAGCGCGACAAGCGAGGTGCTGCACGACAGCGCCTCGCCCGGCGGCTCGCGCCCCATGCCGCTGCCCTCGCGTCAGGGCGACGCGGTGGCGCAGCTCGTTCCCAGCGGGCCGACCTATGACCGCAACGTGTTCCACAACTTCGTCATCGCGGCCCTGCACGACGCCGAGAAACGCATCGAACTGTGCACCCCCTATTTCGTGCCCGACGAGGCGGTGACGCTGGCGCTGAAGATCGCGGTCTCGCGCGGCGTGAGTGTGGACGTCGTCGTGCCCCACACCACCGACCACGTCCTCGTCTCGCTGGCGGCCCGCGCGCACTACCAGGAACTGCTCGAGGCGGGCGTGCGCGTCCACCTCCACAAGGGCCTGATGCTGCACAGCAAGAGCATCGCCGTGGACGACGACCTGGCCATCATCGGCTCGGGCAACCTCGACATGCGGTCGTTCTACCTGAACTTCGAGCTCAACATCGTGCTGTACGACAAGGCCGCGACGGCGGACCTGCAGCGCCAGCACGCGCGGTACATCCAGGAATCCAAGCCGATCACCGCCGAAGGCTGGGCCAGGCGGCCCGTGACGACCAAGCTGCTCGAAAAGGCCGTCGGTCTGATGGGTCCGCTGCTGTGAGCGCCGCGCCCGGCGTTCACGGTCCGTCGCGCGCCGGCCTGACGATCTCGAGCGACGCCGTCCGCGGGGCCATGCCCGCTTCCGCCGCGCGGTCCAAGAGCAGCGTGATGGCGCGCTCGCCGCGGCCCCCGGGGCCGCCAAGGTCCAGCGTCAGGTCGTTCACGTACAGCGCGATGAAGCGGTCGGCGAGGGCCCGCGGCGTGTCGCCGGCGTAGCGCATCGCGTAGTCGAGGCCCGCTTCCCGGTGTGACAGGGCGTGCTCGATCGAGCGTTTGAGGACCCCGGTCAGACGGGTCATGGTGCCCGGGCCGTGGCGTGCGTCGAGGTCACGCCGCACCGCGTTGGCCCCCAGCGGCATCGGGGTGCCGGTCGAGTCCGTCCACCACCTGCCGAGGTCGGCGACGAGGTGCAGCCCGGCGTCGGGGTACGTCACCTGCGCCTCGTGGATGATCAGCCCGGCGTCGGCCTCGCCGCGGAGCAGCGCCGGGATGATCTCCCGGAAGTGCATGGCGCGGGCACGCACGTCCGATCCGAGCAAGAGGCGCAGCACGAGGTACGCGCTGGTCCGCTCGCCGGGGATCGCGACGACCCGCTCCGGCGCGCGGAGCCAGTCGAGCGATCGCGGCGACGTCGCCAGCACCTTAGGCCCGTAGCCGTCGCCCATGCTGCTGCCGCAACTGGTCAGCGCGTAGTTCGCGGCGGCGTGGGCGTAGGCGAACACGCTGATCGCCGTCACGTCGAGGTCGGCGCGCTCGATGGCCCGTGTATTGAGGTCGTGGATGTCCGCGGCGACCGGCTCGAACACGAAGCCGCCCGTGTCGATCGCGGGCCGCATCCCGAGCGCGGGCACGCCCAGCGGCCACCACATGAAGGCGTCGTCGGGGTCGGGCGAGTGGGCGAGGGTGATGGGGATGTTTGCCAAGCGCGGTGCCTCAAAGCGGGCGAGTCAGCGACCTTCCAGTCGCATGAGGCGCCGCTCCACCTCGCCCAGGCGCGAAGCGAGCGACTCGATCCTGCCGAGGATCTGGGCGACCTCGTCCGGGCGGACACCCGCCGCCGGCGCCGCGTGGCTCTCGGAGCCTCCTGCGACCGGCCCGTCGAGCGGGTGCAGGTTGGGGCACAGCAGCTGGGCGTAGCGATCGGCCCGCTCGCCCGCGCGGCGCCCGAGGTGTCGCACCAGCGGCTCTTCGCGTTTCATCAGGCCCGAGAGCACTTCGAGCACCGCCTCGGGCGAGCCGACGCCGGGCGTGGTGCCGGGCGGGACGAGCCGCTCGCAGCGCGTCTTGAGTTCGCCCGCCGACTGCGGCCCGCGCAGCAGCAGTTCGGTCAAGACCGCCATCTCCGCCACGTTGATCGAGAGCACGTCGCGGATCACGTGCTTGAACTTGTTCACCCGGCTGCCGGACATGATCGCCTCGCGGACCAGCCCCTTGGCCTTCAGCGCGTCGACGGCGTCGAGCACCTCGTCCTCGGTCAGTTCCAGCAGCGGGTCGCGGTTGTTCTTCTGGTTGCACCCGCTGGTCAGCGCGTTGAGCGTCAGCGGGTACTGGTTCGGCGTGGTCTGCGCCTTCTCGATCAGCGTGCCCAGCACGCGGCATTCCAAAGGAGCCAGTTGGATCATGGCGCCAGTGTAATCCTGAGGATTCACCGCGGAGACGCGGAGAGCGCGGAGCCATGCACCGATGAAAAGGGAGGCACATGGCATAGAGGCACGAGGGCGCGCAGTGGCACCGGAGCCGTGCCCCGACCGTGAGGGAGGGGCCTCTGGGTGGTCATCAGGTGATCAAGCGAACAAGCGATGAAGTGATCAAGTGGCACAGTCGTTGAATCGGGACGCGCCGGCTCGACGCGGATGCCTCCCGAACCCCGAACCCAGGAATCCGCCCTCTCTCCCGCCTTCCTCCGCGTTCTCCGCGTCGTGGCGGCAAAACGGCTTTCGTTCGGGAACTGGTCGCGCCCCGAAACCGCCGCGATCCCCTCCCGAACAAGCACTTCATGGAACTGTTGGTCTCCATCTGCATGGGCATCGGTCTCGCCGCGGCGTGCGGGCTGCGGGTCTTTCTGCCGCTGGTCGCCCTCAGCGTCGGCACCAAGTTGGGGATCGTCACGCCCGGCGAGGGCTGGGAGTGGATCGGCTCCACCGCGGCGGTCGCCGGCCTGTCCGTCGCGGCACTGGTCGAGATCGGCGGGTACTACGTCCCATGGGTGGATCACGCGCTGGACGCGCTGGCGACGCCGCTCGCCGTGGTCGCCGGCGCTTTCGCCGCGCTCGCCACCATGGGCATCGTCAGCGACCTGCCCCCGATGGTCTCGCACGGCGCGGCCCTGCTCACCGGCGGCGCCGCCGCCGGCGCGGTTCAGGCCACCAGCGTCGCCGCCAGGGCGGCCTCGACGATCACCACCGGCGGCGTGCTGAACCCCATCGTGTCCACCGTCGAGAACGCCTTCAGCGCCGTGCTGAGTTTCCTCGCGCTGGTGTTGCCGATTGTCGCGGGCGTGGCGCTGCTTGTGATCGCGCTCGTGCTGGCGAGACGCTGGACGCGCCGCCCGGCCGCGGTGAATCCGGCGCTGGCGTGAGCGTGACGACGGGGTGACCAGGCCGATCCTGAGGCTCGACTCCACGTGCCACTGGCCCGACCTCGGGTCCGTGTGTTTCACCGACGGGTTCCGAGCGCGTGCCGATCCCGACACGCACGGGGCTCGGACGGCCCGGTCCGGTCTCACGGCCTCTCTGCGGCCCCTCGGCTCCCCCGCGGTGCACGGGGCTTACTCCTCGTACTTCCGCGGCTCGATCTTGAAGTCGTACAGCGACGCCACTTGCTCGGGCGTCTTCTTGCCCAGGTCGCGCAGGTTCGCGAGCATCTTCTCGGCGTCGCCGGCCAGCCCGCCCAGCAGGCGGAACTTGTGGTCGAGGATGCCCATGAGGTCCGCCGCGGTGTTCCGCGCGTGCCCGGCGGGGTACATCACCAGTTTGCTGTCGAGCGTCTCGCCGCCTTCGAGCGTGACCACCAGCGAGGTGGGGATGCCGTCGGGGTACTTGGCGTCGTACGACGGGCCGCCGTGCTCGAAGGTGATCTTGTCCATGAGCGCGCGAGTCGCGGGGTGGAAGATCGCCGCCTTGTCGTAGTCGTACGGGCTGAGCATGAGCATCTTCCACAGCGTGTCGGTGCTGGGCGCGGGGACCAGCAGGCTCGAGTGCCCGGCGTTCGGCGCGGCGCCGAACTTCTCTGGGTGCTTGCCGAACTGCTCGATCGCCTTGCGCAGCAGCGTCGAGACGATGTAGACCATCGAGTGGTCGGCGGACTGGCGGGTCCTGGGGTCGCGCTTGGCGGGGTCGCCGATGATCCCGAACGCCGGTTCGTACGCCACGATCTTGATGCTCTTGATGGCCCTGCCCTGATCGGCGAGGAACGACGGGCTCGCGCTCACCAGGTTCAGCACGCCCTGCAGCGCGCCCGCGGACTGGTGCTCGTACAGCCCCAGTTTGAAGTGCATCCCCATGATGGCGAAGTCGTCGCCGCTGTGGCTCAGCACCAGGTCGAACGGCGAATCGCCGCCGGTCTTGATGAACTGGCGGAACATGCTCTCGGGGTTGCGGAAGATGTCCTTGGGCCCGATGAACCCGCGCATGGCCCGCTTCATGCTCATCACCGCGACCTCGGTCGACAGCGCCGCCGACGAGCCCTTCGAGTCCGACAACTGCTTGCCCGCCCGGATCGCGCGCCACGGGATGTAGTGCGCCACCACCATTCCGATGGCGTGCTCGATCTGCTCGGCGGTGGCGCCCATCAGCGCGCCGTACGTCGCCGCCGAGGCGATCGCCCCGTGCACCACGTGGTCGATCTTGTAGGTCTTGAGGCTGAAGACCTCGGCGAGGCGTCCGCGGATCTCGTCCAGCAGCACCATGGCCTTGAGCGCGGTGGCCCCGTCAATCCCGCGCTGCTGGCACGCCGCCACGACCACGGCGTAGAAGTCGTTGTGCCCGAACTCGCCCGCGGTGTGCCCCAGCGTGGGGTTGTAGCCGAAGTTCGTCCCGTTGCTGTCCCACTCGCGCACCGCGGCGGCGTTGGCGACGACGGCCTTCTCCGGCTGCACCCGCGCCGCCGAGCCGAACACGCACGCGCCCCTGTCCGGGCTGCCCACGGGGTACTCGAGCGCCTCGGCCCGGAGGATGGTCGGCGCGTTGGTGCCCAGCGCCAACGCCGACACGCCGCACAGCACCGCGTCGGTGTGGAACAACTCGGTCCGCTTCAAGACGCTCGCCGCCGGCCCGGGCCCGAGCGTCCCGTTCATGACATCAATTGCGAACTTCCCGATGCCGAGCGCCTGGTTGGTGTTGCGCGGCAGGTTGACGGCGGTCTTGGAGTCTTGGGCGAGGGTCATTTGGGGGGATGAGAAGAGAAAGTGAGAGAGCGCGGAGCGGGGAGAGTCCCGGCTTTGGCCGCGGCGGTCGGACACAGGAACGGAGGGTAGGACTTTGCCCTCCGCCGCGCGGCGAAGGCGGGTTCCCGGCGGCGCCCCGCCCCGCCGCGCGATGTCCGGACGGTGACCGCTCTAGCACGCCCCGCCGAACACCGCCAGGAACCGCACCAGGTCCGCGGTGGTCACCACGCCGTCGGTGTCCGGATCGGCGGGGGAGCCCGGCGTCACGCTCGTCCCGAAGACGCCCAGCAGCGCGACCAGGTCCGCCGTGTCGATCACCCCGTCCGCGTTCAGGTCCCCCGGGCACGACACCGGCGTGGCCCGCAGCTCGAAGTCGTCGTAGTTCATCCTCGGGAAGCCGTCGCTGCCGATCAGGCTGATCGCCAGGTACCGCCCGACCAGATTCGACGGCAACACCGCCGGCGTCACATACTCGATGAACTCGGTCCGCATCACCCCGGCGTTGTCGCCGGGCGCTTCGAACACAACCCCCTGCGTGCCCACCAGCGTGGTGGTCGCGGGGTTGCCGCGGAAGTACAGGCCGTTGAGATCGGGCACCGCGATGAGCGCGGCGAAGGCGGAGTAGTTGGAATCGAACCGCCCGATCCCGCACTTGAACGTCAGGCGGTACCGCGTGCTGGGCCGGATGACATGGTCGAGCGTCTGCTGCATGGGCGAGACCTGCAGCGTCGCGATGTGCGTGCCCGAGTACCCGGTGATGTACTCCCCTTGAGGGAACATCGGCGGGTTCATGGCCCCGGCCCGCACCGTCGCGCCGGGGTTGTTCGGCGGCGGCAGGTTGGTCCGCCAGCCGGCGACCCACACCGGGTTCGCGCTCGAGGGAACACCGAAGAACCCGTCACGCGTGTTGACCAGCACGCCGACCCCGCCGGCGCCGTTGGTGATCTCGCCAACGTTCAGCGGGCGCGACAGTTCCTCGAACCCCGGATTGACGATCGGGACGACATACGGCGCGGCGTCAACGACAGCGGACCCGGTGAGCGCGACACAAGCGGCGGCGGCGCGGGCGGTCTTCATGGCGACAACCTAACCGCGCCGCCGCCGGCAGCAAAGAGACGCCCCGACGGAAGCACGGCCAAATGTGGGAACAGCGGGCCCTCGCTCGCGCTTCGGGTTCGTTGGACGCCCGCTCGCTTCACGCTTCATCCAGCAGCCCGACGCTCTCAAACGCGTGGCCCGACAGCATTTCCAGGCTGGCGCCGCCGCCGGTGGAGACGTGGCTGAGTTTGTCGGCGACGCCGAACTCCTCCGCCGCCGCCGCGGAGTCGCCGCCACCGACGATGGTGATCGCGCCGGCCTTGGTGGCGTCCACCAGGGCGTTCGCCACGGCCTTGGTGCCCTCGCTGAAGTTCGCCCACTCGAACACGCCCATCGGCCCGTTCCACACCACGGTCTTGGCGGCCCGCAGCGCCGCCCCGTACGCCGCCCGCGTTGCCGGACCGATGTCCAGCCCCATCAGCCCTGCGGGGATGTCGCCGGCGGCGCTCTTCGGTGTCGCGCCTTCCTCGAACTTCTCCGCGCACACATGGTCACTGGGCAGGTGCAGGGTTTTCTTCAGCGACGCCGCGAGGTCGAGGATGCGCTTCGCATCGCCCAACTTCTCTTCTTCGACGCGCGATGCGCCAACGTCCTTGCCCTGCGCCTTGAGAAACGTGTACGCCATGGCCCCGCCGATGATGATCGCGTCCGCCTTGGGCAGCAGGAACTCGATCGCCGGCAACTTGTCGCTCACCTTGGCGCCGCCCAGCACCACCACAAAGGGACGCTTCGGGCTGGCCAGCGCGTCGCTGAGGTACCTGATCTCCTTCTCCACCAGGAACCCGCACACGCGCGGCTTGCCCGCCATCGCTTTGGGCACCGCCACCATGCTGGCGTCGGCGCGATGGCAGGTCCCGAACGCGTCGTTGCAGTACACCTCGCCGAGGGCCGCGATCTTGGCCGCGAAACCGGCGTCGCCCTTCTGCTCCGCCTTGTGGCAGCGCAGGTTCTCGAGCAGCATCACCTCGCCGTTCTGCAGCATGTTCGCCGCCGCCGCGGAGGCCCCGTCGATGCAGTCATGGCTGGGGAACTTCACCGGCTTGCCGAGCAGTTCGCTCAGCCGTTTGGCGCACGGCTCGAGCGAAAACTCCGGCTCGAACCCCGCCCCGGAGGGCCGCCCCAGGTGCGACATCAGCACGAGCCTCCCGCCGCGATCGAGCACGCTCTTGATCGACGGCACCGCCATGCGGATGCGCAGGTCATCGGTCACCTCGCCGTTCTTCAACGGCACGTTGAAATCGACGCGCATCAGCACGCGCTTGCCGGCGACGTCCACCTGACCGATGTTCTTCTTGGGCATAAGGCCGGATTGTTGCGGCGGGCGGGGAGCGGATCAAGCACGACGCTGCCCCCTCCGCCCCGCGCGGCCTCGGATTCAGCGCCGCCGGCGCGTTCAGGAGCGAACGCCCCGCGATCGCCGGGGCCGGGAACGGCGCGGGCCGAGCAGGGGGAGAACCCCGACGCGCCAAAGCAAACAGGCCCGGCGCACGCGCGGGGCCTGTTCTCGATCACACACGTTCTGTCGGCGATCGGGGGTGACGTTCAACGAGCCACGGCCCGCCGCGCGCCCTTGCCCGCGAAGGTCGGCATGCCGTCGCCCTTCTCGAACAAGTCGGCGAACTTGAAGCCCTTGCGCTTCTTCCACTGGCCGCGGTGGAACGCGTCGGAGGCCAGCAGCGGGAACAGCGCGCTGAGCTCGCCGAAGACCATCTGCTCGTGCACCACGTCCACCTTGCCCCACGAGCACGCCTCGCGCAACGTCGAGCCCGAGAGCGCGCCGTCGCGGCTGTCGGCCACGGTCATCTGGACGGCGTACTTGTGCATCCCGATGTCCCCGCGGGCCTTGCCGCCCTTGCGCTCATTCAGCAGTTCCGCGGCGACCACGATGTCCTGCGCGAAGTTCTTCGGCACCCCGCCTCCCAGCATCAGCAGCCCGGTGTCCTTGCACGC
>CAZDYM010000020.1:0-3034 GCA_964509325.1 uncultured Phycisphaeraceae bacterium | reverse complement strand
GTCCTTGCCGCTGTCGATGGCCACCTGCCCGCGGCCCTGTTCGATCGCCTCGGTCTGCTGCAGCACGATGCCGAAGCCCGCCGAGCAGTCGCTGAACGCCGGCACGAAGATCGGGACGCGCTTCTGGTAGCACGTCTTGACGATGCTCTCGTTCCTCGCGTACTTGGCGTTGTGGGCGAGGTACGCGCCCATCGCCTCGACGAACTCGCGGCTGCTGTACGCGCCGGGCTCGAACGCGTTGAAGATCTCGTACGTCGCGTGGTCGCACGCGCGGAGGTCGTCCTCGTCGATGTAGGTGTCGTAGATGCGGTCGATCATCATGTTCCGCAGCGTCATGTCGTCCACCGGCGGCGCCTCGGGGCTGCCGGGCGCGATGTAGTGCTTGAACCCCAGGCCCTCGAAGAAATCCTGGTCCACGATGTTCGCGCCGGTGGACACGACCGCGTCGACCATGTTGTTCTCGACCAGCGTGATGATCGCCTTCTTCAGCCCCGCGCTGATCAGGCTCCCCGCCAGCGTCAGGATCACGCCGCAGTCCTTGTCCTTCAGCATCATCGAATAGATGTCCGCGGCGTTGGCCAGCGTCCGGCTCGAGTACGCCATCTGGCGGTACGAGTCGATCACCGGACGCGCATCGAACCTGGTGATGTCGATGTGCTTGATCGGGTTCGAGAGCAGTTCCTTCTTGGTCCAGTTCGGCATGGGACTTCTCCGAGCGGCACCGCATAGGCGCCGCCATGGTCATGGCCAAGCCCCCCTGGCCGGGTTCAGGTTGGAAGGATGTCGCCGGGGGTGGCGGCGACAAGCAGATGATAGCGGACCGCCGCGAATCGGGGAAGACTCCTTCGCCGCGCGCCGCCGGCGGCTCCGACCGCCGACCACCACGTTTTCCGCCGGCCCGTCCCTTCCCCCTTCTGACCCGGATGCCGCCGACCCGACCCGGTACTCGATGGTTGTCCGCTGCGCGCCCGTCAGCCGCGTGGAGCAAAATCCGCGCCGTCGAGCCGATTTGCGTCTCAACGCCGCGAAAAAGAACGTCCGATAAGGCTGATTGCAACCATATTTCGGCGAATATCAACCATCACGATGGACGTGGGAGATGAAATGCTCACACTTCACGAATACCCGAGGCGAGACCGTGCATTTCTCGTCCCGGTCCACACGTCAACCCGCGCCTAGGAACGCGGGCTTTGGAGGGATCATCCATGTCGATTCGCACCCCGGCCGTCACTGCGGCGTTGCTGGTTTCCGCCCTCGCCGCTTCGGCAAACGGCGCGGTCCTTTTCACCGGCTCGTCCGGCCCGCTGGCCGCTTCGGCCACGTTCGAGGTCAACGGCTCGGGCCAACTGGTCGTCACCCTGACCAACACCTCCGCCAACGACGTGACGCAGCCCGCCCAGGTCCTCACCGCGCTCTTCTTCAACGTCTCCGGCGGCTCGCTCACCCTCACCCGGGACAGCGCGCTGCTCGCTCCCGGTTCGACCGTGATCCTCGACCCTGACGGCCAGCCGGCCGGCGGCATCGTCGGCGGCGAATGGGCCTACAACAGCGGCTCGCTCAACATCGGAGCCCCCGGCTCGCGCGGCTACGGCATCAGCAGCACAGGCATCGACCTCTTCGGCCCGGGCGACCGCTTCCCAGGTGCCAACCTCGAGGGCCCCACCAGCCCCAACGGCTTGGAGTACGGCATCACCTCCGCCGGCGACAACCCCGCGACCGGCAACGGCGGCGTCTCCGGCTCGGGCGGCCTCATCAAAAACTCCGTCGTTTTCAGCCTCGGCGGCGCGGGCACGAACTTCGACCTCAACCGCATCACCAACGTCTACTTCTTCTACGGCACGTCCCTCGGTGAGGGCGGCTTCGAAGGCGTCCCCACCCCCGGCGCGGCCTCCCTCCTCGGCGTCGCCGCCCTCGCCGCCCTGCGCCGCCGCCGCGACTGAAAATCTCCCGGCGCAACCAACCAAACGGTCTTGACCAAGCAGAACGTCCCGGTCGGGCGCACGCCCGGCCGGTTCTCATTTCATCAACGAGCCGCGGCGTCAAGCCGGGGAACGATGCCCCGCGCGCATGAGTCCCGTTCCGCCCGGCGATGATCCGGACAACGCGGTACGCTCGCGCACGGGTTCGAGAGTCGGCGTCATCAGCCAGCCCGCATCGAAAGCGGCCCCCGGCGCCTCGCCGCCGAGCGCGGAGACTTCGGACAGTATCCAAATCACTCGATCTCGGGCTCCGGGCACTCGAGGCCCTTGCTGTACATCCCCGATCGGTCAAAGCAGCACGGTCGGCGTTTGCCCTTGCTCAGCATGTCGCACGCCGTCACGATCCGCCGGGCCCGCGTCTCGGCCTGTTTCGGCGACACGATCCAGTGAACCCAGTCCCTGCGGGCCAACGCCGTGATGTCCAGCCAGGTTGCGCTGGCCTTCGCGTCGCCACCGAGCGCTTTCTTGAAGTCCGCCGGCACCTTGGGCTCCGGCTCCCGCGCCGCGGGCGAGAGCTCCAGCGATACGACATCCCCCGGCGCGGCACCCGCGCCGTCGCTCAACGTTCGCGGCACCTTGAGCCAGTGCCCACCCTCTCCGTCCGGTTCGAGGGTGCCCCGGAACTTCACGCCGTTGAGGGCGCCCTCGACCGACACCATCGCGCGGGACGGCAGCCGACCGCTCGCGTCCTTCGGCAGCCGAAGGAAGGTCCACGTGACCGGCTTGCCGGCGGAGCGTGGGCGGAGCAGCGACGCATCGAAGCGGATCACCGCCGGAGCGCCCGAGCCTTCGGGGTGACGAGTCGCCGACCTGGATCGCCGGGCAGACATGCGGATGGGCAAGGCACCGACTCATCAGGATAACAGGTCGGTGCGTGTCGCAACGCCCCGAGCCGGGCGCCGCCCCGGGTTCTTTGCTCGACGAGCCCCGCGGGTCCGCGGGAGGGGCGGATCACCCGCGGCGCTCGGAGTTTTCGGCATCCCGGGGCCGACGAGCGGGGCTCGTGCGTGACGCCCAGCGTGCGAGCCGACGCCGCGCGAGACCCGCCGCGCTCG
>CAZDYM010000019.1:0-17079 GCA_964509325.1 uncultured Phycisphaeraceae bacterium | reverse complement strand
GGCGTGGGGGAAGGCGTGGTGGGAGGCGTTGGCGGTTCGGGCGCCGGGCCCCCCGGACCTGCCACCCCCCCCGCCGCTCCCGCCGCCGCGGACGCCGAACCACCGCCGTGCAGCGCGACGGCGTGGGACTCAACGAGCTGCCTGCGGGCGATCTTCAGCGCGATCACCCCGATGAAACTCGCGAACACCAGCGCCAGCGTCATGGAGACCCGAAGCCGCATCACGCTCAGCGCGATCCCCAGGCAGGCGAACACCGCCCCGATGGCGTACAGCGAGAAGACGGCCCCCTTCACCCCCAGCGCGCGCTTGAGCTGGTGGTGCAGGTGCTGGTCGTCGGGCGCGCTGAGCGGCTTGCCGGCGAGCTTCCGACGCACGATCGCCAGCGTGGTGTCGATGATCGGGATCATGAAGATCACCAGCCCCGCGAGGACCAGGTGGGTCTTCCCGGTATCGCCCAGCGTGAGCACGATGACGATGGTGACGTACCCCAGCAGCAGGCTGCCGGAATCCCCCAGGAAGATGTTCGCCGGGTTGAAGTTGTGCGGCAGGAACCCCAGGCACGCGCCCAGCAGGGCCATGCACAGCACGATCCGGGCGCTGTCGAGGCGCCCGTCGTCGGCCACCGCGAGGCCCAGCGCGATCACCAGCAGCCCCGCGGCGGCGATCGCCGTCACGCCCGAGAGCAGCCCGTCCAGCCCGTCGATCAGGTTGCTGGCGTTGCACGCGCCCAGCACGAACATCGCGATGACCACCACGCCCACCCAGTACACGATGTCCACCGTGATGACGCTGGTATCCCACAACGGGAGCGTCATCGGCAGGTTGAACGAGTACCGCAGGTCCTCGTTGCCCAGCCACACGCCCAGCGTGGGCTTCAGCACCCCCGCGGCGACCTTCGTGCCCACGTCCTCCATCGCCAGGAACGCGGCCCCCATCAACTGCCCCGCCACCTTCAGACGCGGGTACAGCCCCTTCACGTCGTCGATGAGCCCCGTGATGCAGATGATCGCCATCGCCGCCACCACGCTGAGCATCGGCACCGGCGACTGCTCGATGTGCGAGGGCGACTCGTGCAGGCAGAACGAATCCCCGCCCACGCCCGCGTACCCGAGGTAACTGGTGAAGATCCCGCCCACCAGCCCGAGGAACACCGCCACGCCCCCGAGGTACGCGATCGGGATCCGGTGCACCTTGCGGGCCTCGCTCGGACGGTCGACGATGCCGTGGTTCACCGCCAGCCTCCGCATCAGAGGCGTGGCCAGCAGGGTGATCACGAACGCGACCGCGAACACCGGCAGGTAGTTGTGGAACAGGTCCATCGCCTTCTCGCGGAAGGTGGGGTCCGGGTTCGAGGCGGGGTCGACGGGCGTGAGGCCGACGCCCGTGGGAGCGCGCGACAACGCCGACGACGCCAGGGCGAGGGCGGAGGTTGTCAGCAGGGTTCCGGTCACGGGTCAAGTCCGGTGGGCTCGTGCGACGCCGGTCGATCGGGCGTGGCGGGCGTGTTCCGCGAGGTCTCGGATGGTCCGGTCGAGCGTGAAGCTCGGCGCGAAGCCGATCAGTTCTCGGACCTTGCTCAGGTCGGGCTGGCGGCGTTGCAGGTCCTCGAAGCCTTGCCCGTAGGCGCGATCATATGGGATCGGCACGATCCGCGATCGGCTTCGGAGGGTGTTGATGACGAGTTCCGCCAGGGCCCGGATGGTGACGGGCTGATCGCCGCCGAGGTTGACGACCTGTCCCCGAGCGGCGGGGGTCTGCACCAGCCGGACCAGGGCCGGGACGACGTCGCGGACGTCGCAGAAGCATCGGGACTGCGTGCCGTCGCCGTAGACCTGGAGTTCACGATTCTCGAGCGCGGCGTTCACGAACGCGGGCAGGACCATGCCGTAATCACCGACCTGGCGCGGGCCGACGGTGTTGAAGAACCGCGTGACCACGACCGGCAGCCCGCGCTGGGCGTGCCAGGCGAGCGCCAGATACTCGTCGATGGCCTTGCTCGCCGCGTACGACCAGCGCCACGCCGTCGTCGGGCCGTACAGCACGTCGTCCGCCTCGGCGAAGGGCGTGCGGACCCCCTTGCCGTACACCTCCGAGCTGGAGGCGATGAGGGTGACGGCGGGCACGCCCGGCGCGGGCCCGTGGTCGGCGGCGTAGCGCAGGATCGCCGCGGTGTCGAGCACGTTGGTCTCGATGGACTCGATGGGCCGCTCGATGATGCGCTTCACGCCCACCGCCGCCGCGAGATGGAACACGGTGTCGAACCGCTCGTTCGAGAGCTCGCCCACGAGCGCGGCGGCGAGGTCGGAGGTCACCACGTGAAGCCGGCCCGGGTGCGCGGCGCGGGCGGGGTCCAGGTTCTCCGCGCGGCCCGTCGAGAGGTTGTCGGCCACGACCACCTCATCGCCCCGCGCCAGCAGCGCGTCGCACAGGTGCGAACCGATGAAACCGGCCCCGCCGGTGACGAGGCACCGGCGGGGCGGGGAGGTCTCGCGGTCAGTTCCCCGATCACGGGGCGCGGGTGAGGACACGGGTGATGCTCAGGCGGCCTTCGCGGCCGGCGGGGCGGGCGGCGTGCCTTCCCCGTCCTGGTAGCGCATCGCCTGCTCGAAGTTCTTCTTGAAGTAGCCGCCGGCGGAGGCCTGCACGGCGTTCACCACGACGCCCAGGAACTCGGCGCGGTGCTCCGCCAACTGGTTCCGCAGACGGGCCACCAGGCCGCGCTTCTCGGCGTACGCCCGCACCACCAGCACCACCGCGTCGGCCACCCCGGTCAGCGTGTTGGCGTCGTTCGCCACCACCGAAGGCGGGGTATCGATCAGCACCAGTTCGTACCGCTCCTTGGCTTCGGACATCACCTGCGCCATGTCCTTGGAGCCGAAGCGCTCGTGGATGCCCTTGCGGTCCTTGCCCGCGGGGAGCACCGAGATGCCCTCACGCTTGGACGCGACGACGCACCCGGAGAACTGGGCCTGCCCGCGCAGGATCTCGGACAGGCCGGGCGCCTCGGGCACGCCGAACAAGGAGTGCTGGGCCGGCCTGCGGGTGTTGGCGTCGATGACCAGCACGCTCATGCCCACCGAGGCGGCGCTGCTGGCAAGGTTCGAGACCAGCGACGACGCGCCCGAGCCGGGCATGCCGCTGGTGACGACCACCGTGCGGTGCCCCTTGGCCTGCAGGGCCTTGACGAGGTTGGCGCGGATCTGGCGGATCGACTCGGACACGATGCCGTCGGGCCGTTCCGAGACGGCGGTCTCGATGCGGGTCGGGGCGCTGGGGTCCAGCTCGAGCTCGGGGACAAACCCCAGGGCCCGGGTGCGGGGGATCATCGCCACGTCCTGCGGGCTGCGGACGCGCTGCTCGCGGGCTTCCTTCAGCACGATGAAGCCCGCCACCAGGCCGACCACCGCGACCGCCGTCAGCGGGATCACCACCTTGGCCTGCGGGAACGTCGGGGTGTCCGGGGGCTCGGCGTCGGAGATGGATCGGACGCGGTTGGAGCGCTGCTGGAGCATCGCCAGCTCGACCGCGCGAGACTCGAACTCGGCCTTCAGCTTGAGCTTCTCCTCGCGGGTCTTCTCGAACTCCTTGTACTGCTTGATCGCGATGGTCGTGTCGCGGAGCTGGGTCTTGGCCTCCTCCAGCCGGTTGGAGAGCTGGGTGAGGGCCGCGGACGTGTTGCCGATGGTGTTGCGGAGCTGCTCCCGCTGGCTGGCGAACAGGTCAGCCATGATCGAATCGATCACGCGGGCCCGCTCGGCCTCGAGCGACTCGATCAGTTTCTGCGTCCGGCGGACCTGCACGTGCTCAGCGCCGAACTCCTGACGGTCGGCGTTCAGGCGGGCGGTCAGCTGGGCCAGCTGGGCCTTGAGTTCTTCGCCGACGCGGCTCTCCTCGGCGGCGTTGCGGATGCCCTCGGGGTACACCACGCCCGCGGGGTTCTTGGCCAGCGCCTCGAACGTGTCGAGCTGCTCCTGCGCTTTCGCCACCGTGTCACGCAGTTCGACCAGCTGCGGCTGGAGCTGCAGGATCTCGACGTACCGCTCGTTGTTCTGCTGCTCCAGCGTCGTGATCTGGCGCGACTGCAGCAGGTTCTCCATCTGGTTGTCGAGCGTGCGCAGGTCGGAGTCCAGCTCCTTCACCTTGTCGCTGGTCAGCGTCAGCAGCGAGGTGGTCTCGCGGTTGGCCTGCTGGCGGTTGTCCTCGAGGAAAACGTCCTTGATGGCGTTGGCGATGATCGCGGCGTCGCGCCGGTCGTGCGTCCGCACCTGGAACCGGATCAGCGCCGTCTCGGGGATCACGTACGCGCCCACGATCTTGCGGAGTTCCTTCAGCGCCTCGGAGGGGTCGAACGCGCCGCCGCTGATGAAGTCCTTGGCCCACTTGGTGTCGTCGCGCACCTGCGGCTGGTTGACCGCCTTGCTGAGCACCACGTCGGACTTCAGCACGCTCACCTGCGTCTCCATGTACAGCGAGAGCTCTTCCTTCATCTGCGCCACCGCCGCGGCGGTGGCCACGCTCCCCTCGCCGGCGCGGGCGGGCGGGCGGCACTCGAAGATCACGTACCCCGTGTAGATCGGGTAGATGAACAGGCTCGCGAAGTGGACCACCACCCCGATGATCGCCCCCGCCACCGCGGAGGCGAGCAGCCAGGGGTAGTACTGCTGGAGCACGCGGATGGGGTCGATCGCCGGCACGGCGGGCGCGGGGGCGCTGGTCGCCGCGGCTCGGGGGGCCGCCATCGCGGGGTTGGCTGGGAGGCTGGTCATGGTCGTGTGTCCTTGCGGTCTGATTCGTGCGCGGCGGGCCCGGGGCGAGGGTTCGACCCGGGATCGGGGGCCGGGCCTCGGATGGGCGGACGCGGATCGCGCAGAATCCGCGCTGCTCAGGCGCCGACGGCCGCGGCCCGGGGCTCACCCCGCGCGGATGGCTTCTGTCTCTTCGGCCTACTCCACCTTCCGCCTCAACGTTTCCATGTCGGCTTCGAACTGCTTTCGGACGACTTCGGGCAACTTCTGGAAGGCGTCGCGGGCCCTCTCGTAGCACTTGCGGGCCGCCCCGATGTCCGGGTTGGGCTTGGTTTCAAGGCGGGCCATGCCCAGGTGGAGATTCGCCGCGACCACCTCGTCGGGCCGGGAGGCGAAGTCCACCGCCTTGACCAGGTTCTCGATCGCCTTGTCCACCTCGCCGAGCTGCAGGTGGATCTGCCCGAGGGTGTCGAGAATCGCGGAGTTGCGCGGGAACTCGCGGGCGGCGTTGAGCGCGAACTCCAGCGCCTCCTTCGGACGGTTCAGGTGCTTGGACAGCGAGTAGGCGGCGTTGTTGTTGAACTCGGCCTCACGGGGCGCCAGTTTCAGACCGCTCTTGCACGCTTCCAGCGCCTTCTCGTACTCGCCCAGGGCGTAGTACAACTGGTTGAGGGCGCGGTACATCTCGACGCGGGCCGGCGCGTCGTCCTTGATCTGGGAGTCGAGCGCCAGCACCTCCTCCACCAGCTTGGCGAGCGGCTCGCCGGCCTGCTGGCGGAAGGGGATCTCCATGATCACCATGATCGGCGGGACCGGGGTGCGCACCGTGCGGAAGCGGTCGAGGACCTCCTTCTGCACGAGGCGACGCCCATCGGGGAGATCGCGGAAGAACTGGTTGCCCTTCTTGAAGGACAGGTAGAACATGTCCACCGTGTCCTGGAACCACGAGTACACCTGCTGCGACGTCTCCGCCATCCGGTACGCCTTCCGGGACAGTTCGAGGCCCTTGTCGGTGGCCCCCAGGTAGGCCTCCGCCGCGGCGCGGAGCGACAGTCCGGGCAGCGTCTCGCTGGCGGCCTCGTCCTTGTTGATCTCGCGGAGCAGCTCGCCCACCTCGGACTTGTCCGGCAGCGGGTTCAGGCGCTTCAGCAGCGCGTACAGGTACAGCGAGCGGTTGTCGGTGTTCGCGTAGCCTTCCTGCTGCAGCAGCAGCTTGTACATGTCGGCGGCCTCGCGGTACTTCTGCATCAGCAGGGCGTACTGCGCCGCGGAACGGATGATGAACGGGTCGGCCTTCTTGGTGTCGCGGGCGACCATCCGCATCATGTGCGTCAGGGCCTCCTCGCGGCGCTGGGCCTGGGTGAGGCGCTCGACGTACAGCTTGTTTAGCGGGTCGTTGTTGGGGTTCTGGTCCACCGCCTTGTTCAGCAGCGCGAAGGCCTGGTCCTCGAGCCCGCGCTTCTGGTGCAGCATGAACAGCATGTTCCACGCCAGCGGGTTCGCCGGGATCAGGCGCGTCACCTGCGTGAAGTCCGCCACCGCGTCGGGGAACAGCGCGTCGTCGCTGGCGTTGAGCATCGCCCGCGAGAGGTACGGGCGGTGGTCGCCGGGGAACCGCTCGACCGCGAGGTCGTAGAACTTCCGCGCCTCGCTCGCCTTGTTCTGCTTCTCCGCCACCGCGCCGCGCAGCAGCAGGAACTGCAGGTCCTCCTGGATCTTCGCCTCGGGCGGCGACACCTGCTGCAGGCGGTCGAGCGTCTTGGAGGCGTCGTCGAACCGTTCCAGACGGATCTGCGTCTCGGCCAGGCGCTTGGTCACCGGGAAGCCGCTGGCGGGGAAGTCCCCGTCGCCGTCGATGATCGTCTTGTACGACACCTCGGCGCGCTCGAGCAGTTCGACGGCCCGCTTGGCCTCTTTCTCGGCGCCCTCGAAGTCACGCCGGGCCTTCATCTTCTCGCTCTCCTCGAGCACCGTCGCGTACGAGTTGAACAGCAGGTCGCCCAGCTGGCGGTCGGCCTCGAAGTCCTTGGTCTGCAGCTTGCGGGCCTCGGTCAGGGCGGCGATGGCCTGGTCCAGACGCTGGTGCTGCTGCAGCCACGCCGCGAACATCAGCCACGGCGTCACCGTCGCCTTGTCGCCCAGCGAGCCGATGTAATCCTTGTAGACCTGCTCACCTTCCTCGAACTTGCGCTGGCCGGCGAACCAGTCGGCGCGGAGGCGGACCACCAGGTCCTTGGTCGCCTCGGGGTTCTTCTCGATGGTCTGCAGGACCTTCTCCGCCTCCTCCCAACGGTCGGACTGGATGTACAGCCGGCACAGCGCCACGGCGTTGGGCAGCAGGTTGGGCCGGCGCGTGTAGATGATCCGGCGCTGGTCGATCGCCTTCGTCACGCCGGCGGGACCGTTGTGCTGGGCCTCCAGCTCGAGCCACATGTTGACCAGGTCCTCGTCGCTGGAGTTCTCGGCGAAGCGCAGCGCCCCGGTGTCGGGGTTGACGATCGCGAGCGCGTCGCGCCCGCGGGCCACGCGGACCAGGGCGCGGGCGTAGTCCTTGGCGATCGCGCCGTTGTTGGGCTGACCCTCGTGGGCGCGCTGGAACGCCGCCAGGCCCTCGTTCACCTGCCCGGCCTCCATGTGCGCCATCCCCAGAAGGCGCCAGGCCTGCGGGTTGTTGGGCACGCGGTCGAGCGCCTGCTTCACCAGCTGCGAGGCGTCGCGGAACTTCTCCTGCGCCATCAGCAGCCGGGCCCGGTACAGGATGCCCTGCATCTGGTCCAGGTTCTTCTCGCCCGCCTTGACCGCCAGCCGCTGGGCCTCGGCCTCCGCCTTGGCCCGCCCCGCGATGTCGTTGTTGGCGCGCGCCTCGACGATGCCCGCGATCTGACGCATGAACGTCATCTCGATCACGCTGTCGGCGTCGGGGGCGATCTCCACGGCCTTGGCGTACGCCTCGTCCGCCTCCTTCTTCATCCCCTTGCGGTGGTAGATCTGGTACCGCTGCACGAGCTTGTCGTGCTCGGGCAGTTTGCCCGAATCGATCAGCGCCAGCAGCGCCGAGTCCCGGTCCGGGTTCTGCACCACCACCTTCATGCGGGGCCAGTCCTGGTTGTCGGGCTGCTCCGCGATGGCCTTGTCCAGCACCTCCAGGGCCCGCTGGCGGTTCTCCTCCTGCACCAGGTGGTTCACGTAGTAGTGGATCACGCGGTAGTCGGAGGGGAAGGACTTGTACATCTCCTCGATCAGCACCCGCGCCTGCTTCAGCTCCCCGTCACGCACCAGCTGGTTGGCCTTGAGGATGCTGCGGACCACAGGGTCCTCCATCTTCTCGAAGTCCCCCTTGAACGCGGCGCCGAGCTGCTTCACCCGCCCCGCGAGCTCGCGCAGCGGCTGGTTGTCGGGGTTCAGGGCCAGCGCGCGGCTGAAATAGTCCGCCGCCTTGTCGATGTTCTGAAGGTCCAGGTGCACCAGGCCCGCGGCGCTCAGCACCCCCGCGTCCAAGTACCCCCCGTCGATCAGCCGGTCGTACATCTGCGCCGCCTCGCCCTTGCTGCCCGCCCGGTTCAACGCCTCGGCCAGCGGCAGCACCACCCGGTGGTCGGTCACCTTCGACGTCTGCGCCTTGAGCTCGCTCAGCAGCGCGATCCCCACGTCGTTGCGACCCTCGGCGATCGCGATGTACGCGTCCCGCAGCTTCAGTTCGTCCTGGCTGCTGATGTCCACGATCGCCTTCAGCCGCTCGCGGTACTCCTTGGCCCGCGCCATCGCCGCCGACTTCGCCTCGGGGTCCTTCGCCTTGCGCCACTGGTCCAGCGCCGTGTCGATCTGACGCCCCACCGCCACGCGGCGCATCTGCGGCAGCATCATCCCGGTGCGGCTCACCGGCTGGTCCTTCAGGTCGGCCACCTTCTGGAAACGCTCGAAGGTGCTCTCGAGGTCCCCGGATTCGTACGTCATCTCCGCCGCCAGCATCATCAGGTCCGGGTCGGTGGGCCGGACCGTCAGCGCCTTGTCGGCCAGCGCCAGCGTGCGCTTGGCCCCGTCCTCGGTCAGCACCGTCCGCACCCGCGCCACGATCTGCCACAGCAGGTCGGTCCGCAGCTGCTCCGCCGGCAGCTGCTCGATCTTGCTCATCACCTCCTCGGCCAGGGGCCGCAGCTGGTTCACCACCTTGACCTTGTCGTCGATGGTCACCGCCTTGTTCATCAGGTCCTGCTGGCGCATCACCAACTGCATCAGCAGCGCGTCGGGCTGCGAAGGGTTGTCCTTCAGGAACGACTCCAGCTCGGCGGCGGCCGCCTTGCGGGCCTCCTCGGCGTCCACGTCGCGCCGCGCGCTGGCCTTCTCCGACGCCACCTGCAGGTGCCAGCGGACGATCCCCAGCTTGGCCTCGTAGTCCGTCGGGTCGGCCTCGAACGCCGTCTGCAGGTCCTTCAGCGCCAGGGCCCGCTCCTCGTCGGGCAGGGGCTGCTCGTTCATGATGTCGACGCGGGCCAGCCCGCGGTACCGCAGCAGGCGCTTGGTCTGGGTGTCGTTGGGGTCGAGCGTCTTGAGCCGCTCCTCCACGTCGCGCAGATACGCCTTCAGCGGCTCGACCATGCCCCCGCTGCCCTTGCGCATGAACCCGTCCAGCTCGGAGATGAACTGCGCCTGCGCCTTGGGGTCGCGGTTCTGCACCAGCGCGATCGTGCGCAGCACGCCCAGGTAGTACGTGTTGTACGCCTGGCGGTACTCGGTCTCGGTGGGCGGGGTCCACTTCTCCAGCGCCCCTTTCCACTTGTTCAGCCAGTCGACCCGCGAGCGGTCGCGGTTCACGGCCCGGGAGTACGCCTTCTGCGCCGCCCCGTAGTCACCCGCCGCCATGAACGCGTCGCCGCGCGAGATGTTCCGCTCGCCGCTGCGCATGAAGATGTAGGCGGCGGTGCCGCCCAGCCCGGCGACCAGGGCCACGATGCCCGTCACCAGCAGCACCACGAAGTTCTTGTTGACTTTGCTCGTTGCCATGGTCGTTGTCCTTCGGTCCGATCCTCGAATCCCGCCGGGCGGCGCCCGCGGGCATGGTCCACGTTCCTGGGAAAATCGTCAGTTGCTCGCGGCTTCCCTCGGCGGGTAGCGCCCCGCCTGCACCTCGACCCAGTCGGGCACGCGCAGCGCCAGCTCGGGGAGCATGTTGTTCAGCAGCTCACCCGCCAGCACGCCGAGGCCCTCTTCCGAGTCCGCGTCCGAGCTGGTGAACTGCACCTTCAGGTAGTACGCGTAGTCATCCTGCAGCCGGAACGCCAGCAGCCGCACCCCGTTGGCCGACGCCACCACCCCGCCGTTGGCGATGAAGAAGTACCCCGCGTAGAACCGCTGCCCGGTCTTCCCGTCCTTGAAGGGCGTCACCGTCATCCGCAGGTTCTCGATGCCCCGAGGCAGCCTCACGAACCGCCCGAGGTTCCAGTTGCGGACCCGGTAAACCGGACCCGAAGCCTGGTCGGCGGTGGGGTCGATCGACAGCAGCGACATGTCCAGAGGCACCGCGACCTCGCGCGGCGAGCCGTCCATCGCGGTGCCGGCGGCGGTGATGCACCGGTCCGGCACGTGCGGGACCGTGTCGATCATCCCCGTGTAGTACGCCGTGTGAACCTGCACCCCACGCGGGCGACGCCCATCACGCCCGGGCCCGGCGATACCCGGCCCGAACTCGACGTACAGCCGCGAGATCGTGTCCTCGGTGCCGAGTTCCTCGGCCTCTTCCTTCGACATCGGCCGATCGACGCCCATCTGCCGCCACCCGCGCCCCTCCTCCGGCCAGCCCTTGAACTCCGCGGGCAGGGTGTGCTGCTTCGCGGTGTCGCCCGCCGCGTGGATGGGGAGCTTGGTCAGGTGCGCGCCCAGAGCCTTGACCACAAAGCTCAGGGCCGCGGCGCTGCCCACCAGCACCACCACCCCGACGATGAACGCCGAACTGCGCGCGATGGTCTGGCTCATGACTTCCCTCCGGACTTCGCGGGGGCCTGCTTGGAGCCGATCGGGTTCGCGCCGATCCGGTTCGCGGGGGCGTTCTTCGTCGCCGCCGCCAGCACGGGCGACGCCGACGGGTCGGGCTGCACTTTCTTCAGCACCCACATGATGCCCAGGAACATCAGGAACGAGGGGATCAGCAGGATGTTCCCGATGAACGAGTGCGCCTCGCCCGTCGAGAGATTCGGGTTGATGAGGCTCAGCACCCCCAGCACCGCCACCCGCACCACGTTCATGAACACCGCCAGCGGAACGCCCATCAGGAACAGCGCGATCCGCTGCCACCAGAACGCGCACCCCAGCCACCCCACCGCCAGCCCCAACGCCATGAACGCGATCACCATCCGCATCCCCGAGCACGCCTCCGCCACGTTCAGCGGCTCCAGCGCCTTGCCGTTCGAGTCGTGCGGCGTCAGCACGTTGCCCGTGATGTCCGTGTCGATGCCGATCATGTTCAGCATCACCCACGCCCCTTGAGCCGCGATGTCCTGCAGCCGGTAGGTCACCTTGTTCATCACCGCTTCGGAGATCGTCACCGCCATCAGCAGGTACAGCAGCGGGAACACCAGCACCCCGAACACCTTCGGGCCGAACACCAGCAGCGCCAGCCCCGACAGGCACAGGATCAGCGCCCCGCCCTGGAACATGTGGTTCGAGAACCCGATGATGAAAAACACATACATCACCACGCCCAGCACCATCACCAGCAGCCCGGGCCAGAACACCGACCGCTCACGCCGGGCGAGTGTGTGCCTGTCCTTGTAGAGCGCGAACAGACTGATCAACGGCACGATGTACGAGTGCCCCCAGTCTTGCGGCTTCTGCCACGAGTAGCCCCCCATCGGCTCAAGGAACTTCCAGTCCAGCGGCAGCGCCGGCTGGTACTGCTTGAGGATCCAGCGCCACGCCAGCGCCACGAACGCCGCGCCCAGCACCGCCAGGGGCACCCACAGCGACGGGCTCTTCAGCCGCGTCAGGGGGTCCGACTCGGCCAACGCGACCACCTGCCCCACCGGCTTGGCGGCTCTCACGCTGCCCGGGTTGGCCGATGCCGTCGTCAAATCCTCACGTCTCCAAGGCACGCCGCTCTCGATCAGCCCACGCCACACGCGGCGCGGACCCTTTCCATCGACCGAACCGACCAGCCAGCGGAGTGATCGGATCGAGCGGCATCAACACCGAACAACGACCGATAACCCGCTCGCCGCTTCGACCCGGGGTTCCACCCGGACCTGCTACGAACCAGCGGGATTTCGGTTCGTTCCGCCGAAGACCGCGACCTCTAAGAGATCGCATACGCACCGACTCAGTTTCCCTGCCGCGTCCTTCGCGCCGCGGCGGCTGCGCCGGGCAAGGACAAGGTGATCCCCGGCGGGGCGAGGAGTGTAGCGACCCGCCGCCCGCTCCGGCGGCCGACGTCTCACATCACCGCCCACAAACGATATCCTTCCAAAATCCGTACGAATGAACCCCCGTCTGTCATCGGCGCTCAAGACGGACGTCGATCGTCGGCACAGGGTTCGCGCGCCGCACCCGGCGCATCGTCGGCGGGCGTGGCCGGTTTGTCCCGGCACCGCGCTGTTTCCTCCCGCGTGCGCCGGCCCAGGCCCGTCATGCCCGCGAGCGCGACCACGCCAACCACCGACGGCGCCGGCACCAGCGTCAGTCGGATGCCGTCGATCCCCATGCCCACGTGGGTCCCGTTGCCGGAGACCCAGTCGGCGGCGAAAGCAATCTCCAGCGACGAGGTCGAGGCGACAAAGCCGACCGCGTACTTGCTCCAAACCTGGGTGTTGGCCTGCGGCGCGAACGCGACGACATCGGAGGCCCCCACCTCTACGCCGCCCACGCTCACCAGCCAGCGCCCGTTGGACGCGTAGTTCTGGACGTTGAAAGCGTTGGTCAGGATGGCGCCCTGGGCGCCGTACAGGCCCAGGTTGGTGTGCTCAAAGGCGATCGTGTAGGTCGCGCCCGCCGTGAGGCCCGGCACCGTCTGGCGCAGGCCTTCGGGCAAGGCGGGGTTTGGATCGCGGAAATCCCCGGACCAGCAGAACGTTCCCCCATCGCTCGACGCCGGGAACGGCAGCGCGGCGATGTTCCCGAGCCCGGCGAACGGGTGCCCGGAGGTGCTCACCGTATCGGTGGTGCCCTGCACCAGGTTCGACCACCCAGGCGGAACCAGCGAGAAAGTGTTGGTCGGACCGGTCAGCGAGCCGTTGGTGAACAGATTCGCCTGCGCGGTGCCGGCGGCGGCGACCAGAGCAAAAGCAGCGAGCAATGCGGCGCGGGGGAACATCATCTGGAACTCTCCTGTGCGGGTGTGCGCGCGACGACGGCGTGGCCCGACGACCGCGCGGATTGAACTGGTGTGGACCCGTCTGTGCGCCGGGGCACCCTCCCTCAAGGATCGCGAAGCCGGCGCGCGTCCACGGTTTCCCGAGACATTGTCGACGCCGACGCGCGCCCGTTCGGGACACGCCCGCGACAGGGACCCCGCCGGACCGGCCCGCAAAAACAAACACCGACTCCCGAGGGCGGGAGTCGGCGCCGAGGTCTGCGATGCGATCAGGCCGCGATCAGGCTGGGATCAGGCTGGGATCAGCCGCCGAAGCCGCGGGCTTCCGATTCCGGCGGCACGCCGAAGACGTCCGAGCCGAAGTTGCGGTCGAGCAGGAAGCCGAAGCCATAGGTCATGCGGAACCCGTTGCGGATGATGGCCATCGGGGTGGCCCAGAAGTTGGTGCCGAAGTTCACCAGGTCATCGGATTTCAGCACGATGTCGGGCTGGGTGCCCTCGTAAATGGCGCGGAGGTTGAGCCGGACGGTGGCCTGGCGCTTGTCGCCCACGCGCCGGGTGATGTCCACCCGCTCGGGGATGGCGATCTCACTCAGACCCCCCGCCGCCGCCACCAGACGCTGGATGGTCAACTGCCCGGCCTGGGGCAGGCCGTAGACGCCGACACGGTTGATGCCGGGGCCCTCGGCGTAGACGAACCCCTGCTCGGGGCCGGGCACGTTGATCACGTCGCCGGGGCGGATGACCAGGTTGTACTGGGCGGCACCCTGGAGCAGCGGGCCCACCGGCACCTCGATCACACGCTGCGTGAGAATGTCCTCAACGCCCGACGAGCGGGCCGACAGCGGGTCGCGGCCTTCGGGGATGCCGCCGGCCTGGGTCGAGGTCTTCTTGAACACCCGCACCCACTCGCCGTTGAGGAACACCCATTGCCCACCGGAAACCGTCGTGCCGCCCTCGGCGGCGGCGCTCGGGGGCGCAACGGCGGCGCTGGAATCCGCCGAAGACTCCGGCAGGTCGATCATCGGCTGTTCGCCGTCCTGGTGAGCGGACATGGAGGCGCTGACACGGGGCAGCACCCGTTCGGGCCCTCGCCGATTCGACACCGCACTGCCTCGGGCCGCCCGGGGCGCGTCGGTCGAGAGCGCGTTGAGAAGGTCGTCTTGCTCGCCCGTTTGAGGGCTGGACGGGGGGGTGGACGGCGGCTCGGACGGGGGCGTCTCGGACGCCGGCGGAACGGCCTCGGTCGGCGGCGGAACCGGCGCCGGCTCGGGCTCGGCCGTCAGTTCATCGATCACCTTGAGAAGGTCCTCACCAGCCTCGGTCGGCTGCGACGGCGCGGGACGCGCGTCCGACGGGCGTGTCTCCGGGCGACTCTGCGGCGTGGAGCCGGTCGGCTCCGGGGTTGCCGACGGGCCCGTGCCTTCCAACTCATCGGCGAGCGAAACCTGACGGATCACGTACACCTTGCGGACAATCGGGCTGACGCCTCCGGCGTCCGTCAGGGCCTGAAGCAGTCGGTAATCCGGCCCCGGGATGCGGAACTGGCCGGGCTTCTCGACCACGCCGAACACGCGGAACGTCGATTCCTCCTGCGAACCGGTTTCGACCTGGACCACCGGGCGGTCCAGCAGCCGGGCGTCAAACAGGGCGCGTTCGATGATCGACTGGATGCGAGGGGTCGACAGGCCGCCGACCTTCAGCCGGGGAAGCAGCGGCAGGTCGATGAAGCCCAACGAGTCAACCACCCGATCGAACTCGCCCGGCTGGCCCGCCTCGGGGAAATCAAGGATGGTGACGCGGATGGCGTCGCCGGGCTTGACGCGGACTTCAATCGGCTGCGGGATCAGGTCCTCGCGCGTGACCTGGGTGATCTCAACGAAGTCGCCCGTGTCGTTCTCGATGACGTCGATGCGCTCGAGCACGGGCACGATGGTGGGTGTTTCCTCCCACCGGCCCACGACCGAGGGGTTGAACAACCACGAATCGACATCCTGGCACGCCACGAGCGCAAGCAGGCCGCCGCCGAGCCCCGCGACGCCCGCGACGCGGGCGAGCCACGCTCCGCGCGGTTTCCAGCGGGTCCGGGGGGTGTGCCGAGGTTGATTATCGGACGAGGGCATCCGGTGACTCACTTCCTTCTCCTCGCGTCGGACCCTTTTTAGACAGAAGGGGCCGGGCCGCGGCTGGTCGACTGTTTCCGGTGGCGGGGGCGACGGTCGATCACGGACCGGGCACCAAAGAGACCGCACACTAACATCCACGAAACGACTGTCAATCGGCCCGCACGGCGCGGGCCCCATCAGCGATGAACCGCCGCCCGAAAACGAGCGCCAGCGGGGGTATTCTCGGCCTTCGGTTCTATCGGGCGTTACAAAGCGACGGTTGAGGGCAAACCTTCGAGACACGGACCGCCCCGCCTCCACATCGGCACCCAGGGTCCGCGAACCGAACGCCACCAAGACGAAACCACCCCCGCGCCGGTTCGCTGGCGAGTGATGATCGGCGGGAATAGTTTTGGTCCCCTCGGAATCCCGCCCCCGAGGAGCCAGATCCGCCCCCCCGTTTCATCGCCCCCCCACGACCACCTCTTCCCCCCACCACCCCCGCCCCTTTCGCCCCACCCCGGAGCCCCTCGTGCCGCGAATCCCCATCGTTGTCGGCAACTGGAAAATGACCCAGGACCGCGCCGGCGCCGTGGCCCTGGCCATGGCGGTGCACAGGGCCTGGAACGAGCGGTCCGGGGTCGAGGTCGGGGTGTGCCCCGCGTTCGTCCACCTGGACGCGGTGGGCACGGCCCTGCGGGCGGCGAACTCCAGCGTGCTGCTGGGCGCGCAGGATTGCTGGCCCGAACCCAACGGGGCGTTCACGGGCGAGGTCTCGCTGTCGATGCTCAGCGACCTGGGGGTGCAGGTGGTGATCTGCGGGCACTCCGAACGCCGCCATGTGATCGGGGAATCGGACGACCTGGTGGGGCGGAAGGTCGCCGCCGTGCTGGACGCGGGGCTGCGGTGCATCCTGTGCTGCGGGGAGAAGCTCGAAGAGCGCGAGGCCGGGCAGACCGACCGCGTGAACGAGCGCCAGGTCCGGGCCGGCCTGGCGTCCGTGAAGCCGGAGCAGTTGAGCCGCCTGGTGATCGCGTACGAGCCGGTGTGGGCGATCGGGACGGGGAAGAACGCGACGCCCGTGGACGCGCAGACGGCGCACGTGAACATCCGCCGGGTGCTCGCGGGGATGTTCGGGGAGCCCGCGGCGGCGGGCATGCGGATCCAGTACGGGGGCTCGATGAAGCCGGACAACGCCCGCGCGCTGATCGATCAGCCGGACGTCGACGGCGGCCTCATCGGCGGGGCGGCGCTGAAGGCCGAGACGTTCTTGCCGATTGTCGAGGCCGCGCTGGGCACGCGTTGAGAGCGCCTACCATCCCGGCCCTGCTCGGCCCGGGCCCGCGTGCCCGCTCGGGTGCCGTGCCGGCGCGTTCGCCGCGGGAGCGGGGCTTCAACCGAGTCGTGAACCCGAACGGAATCCACCTCACCATGCCAGTTCTCGCCTTCGAAATGTCCCCCTGGTTGATCGGCCTGATGGTCGTGTTCTTCCTGTTCATCAGCCTGTGCATGATGCTGATTGTGCTCATCCAGAGGCCGCAGGGCGGCGGGATCGCCGGGGCCTTCGGCGGGGGCGGGGCGGAAGGGGCGGGCCAGACGGCGTTCGGCGCCAAAACCGGCGACGTGCTCACCACCGTGACCATCGGCATCTTCGTCGTGTTCATCGGGTCCGCCATCGCGCTCAACTACATGGTCCGCCCGCCCAAGCCCGTCCCGGCCTCGATCGGCGGAACGGCGCCCGCCGGGCCCGCGACCACCTCCACAACCACCCCCGCAACCACCGCCCCCGCCACCACCGTCCCCGCCACCACCGCCCCCGCCACCGCCCCCGCGACCGAGCAGACAACGATCCCCACGACTCCGGGCGGCGAAGCGACGACCACGCCGCCGAGCGAACCCGCTTCCAACCCTGCCGCCACGCCGGCCCCCA
>CAZDYM010000018.1:0-17266 GCA_964509325.1 uncultured Phycisphaeraceae bacterium | reverse complement strand
AACGCCCGATAACTTCCGCCTTCTGTCCGCCGCGAGGCGTTCGGCATGAAATTCGCACTGTACCCTCCGATCCAGGGAACTCGACGCCCAGGACCGGGGTAAACTATTCCCCTGCGTCGGACTCGGTGTCTCCGGGAAGGGTTCGTTGGTCCGAGGGGTTGAGGGGAAACGGAGCGCACGGCCGCACGCGGGACAACCCGACCCATTATTTCTGTGATTCATTCGTCGCCCGCGTCCGATTCAACGGAAGTCGGTTGCAGGGCTGTTCTGAGATCGGGCGCCTTCGTCGCTCCACGGTTGAGCAAGGCCACGCCCGGTCTCGGGTCTTTTCATCCCTGAAAGGAGCGTTGATCCATGACGATCAACCAGCATCGCTTTGAGTTTGAGAGTTTGCGACGATTCGCCGAAACGGTTCGCGGCATCACGCAGCTCCCGGGCATCCCGACAGCGACGTGGGCGGCGCAGGCCGCCGTGACCATGTCCCGGTTGATCCCCGGCGGACTGGCCGCCGTGCGGCTGATGGAAGTGACACCGGCGGGCGAGTGCGTGGGCACGCTGTGCGCCGGCGCCTACGACGCGCGCGGCAGCAGCGAGATCGAACCCAGCCTGCTCACGGTGGACGGCGAGAGCCTCGCGGCGTGGTGGCTCCTCTCCACGGCGAAGGCGGCGGCGCTGAACGGGCTGCCCATCTCCGGCACCTTGCGGCAAGCGCCCGGGTGCGACCGGTGGGAGTTCTCGACGCTCGGCCGACGCTGGTCGTCGATGGACGTGATCGAGGTGTGGGTGGGCGCGAAATCGTTCGGGAAGAAGCCGGCGAACGAGCACGGCCTCTGGGCGGTTGTGGAACTAGGGGACCGCTCGGGCGAGGGCAACGCCGAGGCGCTGCGGGCCGCGATGCCGGAACTGGCCCAGCGCGCGGGTCTGGCGTTCTCGGCGGCGGGCGTGCCCGAGGGCGAGGCGACGCTGACGCAGCGCGAGCACGAGGTGCTGATGCTGCTGGCGCGGGGGCGGACGGTCAAGCAGATCGCCGAGATGCTGTCGCGGAGCCCGCACACGGTGCACGACCACGTCAAGGCGCTGCACCGCAAACTCGGCGCGTCGAGCCGGGGCGAACTGGTGGCCCGCGCGCTGGGGCACATCGACACCCAGGGCAACCTCGTGGCGCACCAGTCGGACGAACCCGAGGGCACGCCCGAGGCCCGGGTGAGCAAGGTGGCGCCGCTGGATTGACCGGAACCGGCGCGGTCGCGTCCACCCGGGACGGTCGCGGGTACACTGGGCGAGATGGACCCCAGAGTGCTCCGGATCGCGCGGCAGCATGCCATGACCAGCCGGCTCCTGGGCGTGGATTTCCTGCCGGTGCGCGGGCACGCCGAGCGGCTGACGGCGGCGCTCACGCGCTCCGATCCGTCCGGGGCGGACCTCGTGCCCGTCAGGCCGGTCGAGGTGCTGACTCCCGAGCCTGCACCCTCTGCTCGCTCGCGGGCTCCCTCGGCGGCGCCCTCCGCCAAGGCGGCTCTGCTGGCGGCCCTGCGCGAGCGGCACGACCGTGAGTGCCCACACTGCACCCGCGCCACGGGGCACACCCAGACGGTGTTCTCCGACGGCGACCCGGAGGCCCGCCTCATGTTCATCGGCGAAGCCCCCGGCGCCGACGAGGACCGCGAGGGCGTCCCGTTCGTCGGGCGGTCCGGGCAACTGCTGAACCAGATGATCGCGGCGATGGGCCTGGCGCGCGACGGCGCCGGCGCGCGGGGGGTCTACATCGCCAACGTGCTCAAGGCGCGTCCGCCCAACAACGACACCCCCACGCGCGAGGAGGCCGCCAAGTGCGGGCCGTACCTCCTGGAGCAGGTGGCCATCGTGGCTCCGGCGGTGATCGTGACGCTGGGCAACCCGGCCACGCACTTCATGCTCCAGACCACGCAGGGGATCACCTCGCTGCGCGGGCGCTGGCAGGATTTCCGCGGGACGCCTCTGATGCCGACGTTCCACCCGGCGTACCTGCTCCGGAACTACACGCCGGAGAACCGCAAACTGGTCTGGTCGGACCTGAAGGCGGTGATGGCGCGGCTGGCAGAGACGGCCTGATCGGCGGAGATCGGCGGAGATCGGCGGAGATCGGCCTGTCCCGAAAATGAGATCGCGGCATCGGCGCGGTTGACGGAACCGCTCGGGCCAGCCCGCGTATCAGCATGAGGACCGGCCCGCTTCAGGGTCTCGTCCCTCCGGACCGCTCGCTTTGATTCCACCGGATTCGCCGGCCCGGGGCGCTGCACGCCATGCCGAGGCACGCGCGGCGGCCGCCGGCCTTCACACGACCCCCACGAGGCCTGGCGCTCGACCACGGTTGAGTGCCGGGCTTTTTTCCTGAGCACCACGCGCTCGCTCGGCGTCAGCCTCCCCCTGGCCTCCACGGGGGTCAATCGCGCGGGGCTCGCCGCGCGAGGGCTCCGTCCCCGTGGGTTGATGCCCGGCGCTTCACGCGAGACCGCGCCGTGGCCCCTGCCCGCGCACGGGGCTCCGGCCCGCGCGATTCATCCGAGCGGGGGTCTTCACTCCCCCGCGGCGATCGACATCCGAACCAGTTGGGCCAGGCTGCCGGCTTCCATCTTCCGCATGATGCTGGCCCGGTGGGACTCAACGGTTTTCTCAGCGACGTTCAGGGCGGTGGCGATCTGCTTGTTGGCCAGGCCATCGACCACCAGACTCATGACTTCGGCCTCTCGCGGCGTGAGCCGGGCGGCGCGTTCGCGCGCCAGCCGTCGCTGCTCGGCGGCGTCCCGCTGGGTGGCCTCGTGGGCGAGGGCCGCGTTGATCAGGTCGAGAAGTTCCTGGTCCTGGTAGGGCTTCGTGAGGAAGCCGTAAGCCCCCGCCTTCATCGCGCGGACCGCCATGGGCACGTCGCCGTGGCCCGTGACGAGGATGACAGGCATCGAGGATCCGCGCCGGGCGAGTCTCTCCTGCAGTTCGAGTCCGCTCATGCCCGGCATGCGGACGTCGAGCACGAGGCAGGCACCGGCCTCGGGGATGCCGGACTCGAGCTTGGCGAGGAACTCGGTGGCGGAGGCGAAGGCCTCGCAGCGGAGCTTGACGCTGGCGAGCAGGAATCGCAGAGACTGGCGGACGGCGCCGTCGTCGTCGACGATGTAGACGGTTCCATCATGCGGCATGACGCTGACTCTCCTTGCGGTGGTGGTCGCCCCCGGAGAGAGGCAGTTCGAGGGTGAAGACGGCCCCGGCGCCGTCGGAGCGATTCTCGAGCTCGACCCGTCCCTCGTGGGCCTCCGCGATCGAGCGTGAGATGGCGAGCCCCATGCCCAGGCCGTGGGGCTTGGTGGTGTGGAACGGCTCGAAGAGCCGTCGCCGAACGTCGGGGGTGATGCCGGGGCCGCGGTCGCGGACCTCGACACGGACGCTCGAGGCCCCGCGGCGCAGGCTGACCTCGATGGCGGCGCCGGGAGCGGGACCGGCCTGCCTGGCCGCGTCGGCGGCGTTGCAGAGGGCGTTGATGAGGACCTGCTCGATCTGCACGCGGTCGCCGATGACGGGGCAGGCCGGCCACGGTTGAGCCTCCGACTCGTCGGTCTTCACGGCGCTGCCGAGCGAGCGGAGGTGCGGGCTCCAGAGCACGAGCACCTCCCGGAGCGCGGGCGAGAGATCGAACGGCTCGCGGGAGGCGTCGCTGCGCGCGGCGAAGGCGCGGGCGCGGCGGATGATGTGCTCGGCGCGCTCGACCTCGCGCGTAATGACCTCGAAGACCTCGCGGAGCTCGGCGGGGTCGGTGCCGGCGCTGCGGGCGAGTCGGCGGAGCGACCCGGAGGCGTAGTTGCGGACCGAGGCGAGGGGCTGAGTGATCTCGTGGATCAGCTCGACCGCGGCCACCCCGATGTTGCACAGCCGCGAGGCGTGGGCCGCCTCGGTCATGCGGGTGAGGCGCTCCTCGGCCCGCGACTCGGCCTCGGTGATCGACTGGTGAACGACCATCACCAACCGCTTCGGCGCCGCGGGGCCGGAGGCCAACGATGCGGGGGGCACGCGCATGGCCTGCACGCGCACCTGGAACCACCGGCGCTCCGTCGGGCTGCTGCACTCGTACACGTGGTGGAAACCGTCCGCCTCGCCGGCAACGACGGCCCGGATGGCGCGGGCGACGCGGGCGGCGTCGCGGCTCGAGCGGGCGGCGCGGTCGCACACGTCAAGGTAGTTGGCCCCGACGCCGCAGCGATCACCCATCCCGCCGTTCTCGGCTTGGAACCGTCGCCAGGCCCCCGAGGTTCCGACGATCACGCCCGACTCATCCAGCACCGCGACGTGCGACGGCAGTTCGTCGATGAGGGCCAGGGCCAGGGCGGCGGGGTCCACGCGCGGCGCGTCCGCTGGTGCGGCGGCACCGGGCCGAGCGGCTGAATCTTTATTCAGGGAACTCATCTGGTTCCGTGCTGGGCTGGCGGCACGAGCGGGGACCGCGTTGTCCCGAGAATATCGGCTCTCGGACCCGACGGGTCAACCCGGACACGGACATGTCCCGGCGCCGTTTGGGCGGCAAAACCGGCTATTTCTCCGCCACCAGGTAGCAGATCCAGCCCAGATCGGCCTCCCCGTGCTCGGCGGGTTCGAACACGCCGTTGCCCTCGTTCGTCTTGGGGTCGGTGCCCTCCCAATACACGGTGGAACGAGCGAAGCCCGCCTCGGCCAGGACCTCCTGCAGTTCCGGGAGCGTCCACAGACGCCAATCGTACGTGAACGCCTGGTTGATCTTCGATCCGTCGCGCAGTTGAAAGTGGATGTGGCAGAGGGTGCCGCCGGTGATCGGGTCGTAGCGGGCCTGGTGCCAGATGTACGTGAACGGCCCGATGCCCCTGGGGCCCTTCCTGATCGGGCGTCGCTCGCGGAGTTCGCGGAAGGCGTCCGATCCGCCGTAGGCGTCGAGCATGAACAGCCCGCCCTCGGCGAGGTCGGCGCGGACCTTGGCGAAGTAGCGCCGGAGGATCTCGCGGCGCTTGAAGATGAAGTAACTGAAGTTCATCGCCAGGACAATCTCCGGCGCCCGCCGGGTGCGGACGTCGAGCACGTCGCTGTTGAGCAGGGTGAGGCGGGCGCGCGCGCCGGGCTTGAGCTGCGAGAGGTTGTGGGCGGCGCCCCAGTCCAGCGTGGGCTGGTCGAGATCGACGGCGTACGCGAGGTTCGAGGGCCGCCGACGGACCCACTCGCAGGACGTGAACGCCGTGCCGCAGAAATCCTCGCGGAGGACGCTGGCCCGGCGGCGCCTCAGGGCCCTGAACGTGTCGTCGACGAAGTCGATCTCGGCGTCGGGCGTCTGGACGGCGCACTGGTACAGGGCGTGCCGGTCGGCCCGGGCGCTCAGGAGCGGGCGGCGCGGACGCGATGGCTTGGAGACTCGCGGCATGGGGGGCGGAGTCTAGCGAGTCTTCCACGCGCCTCCAGCCGCTATGCTGCAACCGTGCGAGGCGAGCCGATCCGAACTCTCATTGGACCACCGGCGGGGTATGTCGTGGAGCGTGCCGACTGGCTCAACTTCGCGCCGGCTCTCGGGGCACAGAGCGTGGACATGCTCTACGCCGACCCGCCCTTCAACAGCGGCACAACCAGAACGGGAAGGGCCGGCCGCTTCGCGGACCGATTCAGCACGCCGGGCGCCCACGCGCGGTGGCTGCGGGAGCGCGTGGAGGCGACGATCCCCGCCCTAAAGCGGTCCGCGTGCGTGCTCATCCACGTGGACTGGCGGACCTGCCACCATGTCCGGATGATGCTCGATGAGGTCCTCGGCCCCGACCGGTTCGTGAACCACCTGATCTGGTCCTACGGTCTGGGAGGGTCCTCGCCGCGGCGGTTCGCCCGCAAGCACGACGATATTCTTTTTTACAGCGTCGATCCGCGGCGGTACTACTTCGATCCGCCCATGGTGCCCGCGGCCAGCGCGCGGATGAAGGGCCAACTGAAGAAAGCAACCGACGTGTTGGACATCCCCAGCATCAACAACATGGCCAAGGAACGGACCGGCTGGCCGACCCAGAAGCCGCTGGCGCTGCTGGACGTCCTGGTGCGGGCGTGCTGCCCGCCGGGCGGAAAGGTGCTGGACCCCTGCTGCGGCTCCGGGACCACGCTGGCGGCGGCGGTGCTGGCGGGGCGCGAGGCCATCGGGTGTGACCTGTCCATCGAAGCCGTGCGCCTCGCATCGCGCCGGCTTCAGAGCCTGGAGGAGCGGTGAAGAAGACCCTGCTGTGGTTCCTGGTGGTCGGCCTGGTGTTTCTGTCGGGGGTCGCAGCGTTCATGGTCATCATCGCGCCGCGCCTCCGGCACACGTTCAGCGGCAGCGCGGTCGACGAGTGGGTGGCGCGCCAGGTCACGCGGATCGCCAACGCGTACCTGGTCCCACAGATCCAGTTCGATTCGTTCGCCTACCAGCACCCCGGGGTGCTGGAGATGAAAGGGGCCCGGCTCGTCGCCCCCGACGGGGCCAGGACCAAGGTGGTCGAGGCGCGGACGCTCAGGGTCACCCTGGCCGAGGTGCCGACCTTCGGGCAGCCCATCGTGATCGAGCGGATCGACCTCGAGGGAGCGGCCCTGCGCCTGCTGCGCGACACGTCCGGCTCCGGAGCCGGCGGGTTCAAGGGGCTGGTCCCCTTTGTCAGGGGGGAGAACATCCTCGACCAGGACCGGGTCGACGCCCAGGTGCAGCTCTCGACCGTGTTCAAGATCAAGAAACTCACGCTCAAGGACGGCGAGCTGCAGTACAACGACGGGCAGGGCCCCGAGACCATGACGCTCAAGGGCGTGACCCTCGACATGGACGTGCAGCCCGACACCGGCGCGGGCCCGGGGTGGTACGCGCTGAAGATGAACCTGGACCGCGCGCCCGTGCTCGCGATGAAGGCCGACGCGGCCCTGAACGTGGACACTTTCGAGGCCGACTTCCGCCCGCTGTCGCTGGCGGTCACGCTCACCGACGAGGGCTACGGCGCGCTCCCGCCCGAGCTGCAGCGGCCGCTGCGCGAGCACGACGCACGCGGCCAGATGAGCGCGGAGGTGCAGGGGCGCGTGAGACTCCGCGACCCGGTGAACTCGGAGATCAACGCCGGCGCGACCCTCACCGGGTTCAACATCGCGGCGGGTGAGTACCGCTTGCCGATCGACAACGCCCGCGCCGAACTCGCCCTCTCAGGCGGGACGGCGCGGTTCTCCCGCCTCGACGCCCAACTGCTGACCGGGACGCTGACGGTTCCGGGGCTGACGCTCGCGGCGGCCGACCCCGCACGCCCGTTCTCGATGTCGTGGAACGCGACCGACCTCGAACTGCGCGAGCTGCTCCGCACCAAGACCAGCCCGGGTGAGGCCCCCAAGCTGGCCGGGCGGTTCAACAGCAGCGGCACGGCGCGGGGGTCGCTGGGCGCGCTGCCGGGGTCGATGTCGGGGAACGGGCAGCTCACCGTGCGCGACGGGCGGCTGATGAATGTCCCGGTGCTGACGGACCTGATGGCGTCGATGGACGTGCTGGGCAAGGCGGCGGGCATCAACACGCTGCAGGACGCCGCCGACCTTGAGTTCGACCTGACGGGGGAGGGCGTGCGGATCACCCGCGGCCAGGCCGAGACGCCGGTGGCGACGGCGAGGTTCACGGGTCTGGTGCGGTACGACGCGACGCTCGACCTGATCGTCAACGCCGGGCCTCTGGAAAAAGTGCAGGGTCTGCTGGGCAAGGTGGGGGGCATCATCGGCGAGGTGACCGATCGGCTGGTGAAGTACCGCGTCACCGGGCCGGCGAGCGACCCGAAGATCGAGGTGCGCCCGCTCGGACTGTGAAACAGCGTCGGCCCGGGCCGCCCGGAAATCGCGCCGGAACGCCGCGAGCGGGTGGCGAGCGAACGGGCGCGTGCCCGCCCGAGCCCCGCGGCGCCGGCCGCTCAATGCCGACGCAGCGAGAGATACATCAGCCACGTGACAACCGCCAGCCCCAGCACGCCGCCCCAGAGCAGCGCCAGCCCAGGCAGGCCCGACTTGTGGGCCAGCCCCTGCCCCGCGCTGATGGTGACGACGCACCCCAGCGCCGGAAGGAAGGACCAGAGGTACACCTGCAACGGCAGCGCGCCCGCCAATCGCAGGGCCACCACCGCGCCGAGCAGCACCATCACCAGGCAACTGACGCTGAACGCCGCCCGCTCGTGCATCTTGCTCGTGGCCTCGCGCTCAAGGTCCTCCGACTTCACGCGCAGTTCCGTCGCGGCCCGGCGCAGCGCTTCCGTCCCCGGACCTGAAGCCTCGCCCGCGCGCCGGCCCTGCGTCCCCTCGCCACCCAACCCCCCTCCCGAACCCCGCAGCACCGACCATGATGCCTCGAGCAGATCGAACGCGCCCGCCGCCAGCCGGGCCGCGGCGTGGTCGGCGCGGGTGGTGAGCGAGGCGTACTGCTGAACCTCGCTGCGGACCTGGGCGGCGCGGTCGTTGTCGTCGCTGGTGGTCACGCCTTCGAGTTCGAGCCTCAGCCACACCCCGCCGGAGCCCGAGCCCTCCGCGGCGTCGGCGACCAGCCCCACCTGGTCCGAGGCCAGATCGCGGAATCGCAGGCGCGCGGCTTGGGCGGTGTGCAGACGCCGGGAACCGTTGGCCAGGCGGACTTCGACGCGGACCCCCGGCTCATCGGCCGGGGGGGCGAGCACGAACCCCGCGTCGCGGCTGTCCCCGGAGGGTTCCAGTGCGGAGGCGAAGACAGTGATGGTGTCGCCCCCCTCGCCGCCGCGGGTCAGCACGGCCCTGCCGGACTGATGAATCTGGTCGTGCACGTCGCGGACCATGTCGTGCATGGCGAGGTGCCGGGCGACCAGCCGGCGCCGCCACTCGATGCGGTTGAGCATCTCCGGGCGACGGCGCACCTCGCGGAGCTCGGCGAAGTCGAGGAACTTGGGGTCGTCGCGGAAGGCGCTGGGGATGCGGAGCGAATCGGTGTACACGCCGCGGCCCTCCAGGCGGTTGTCACCCACGTAGGCGTTGGCGCGGTCAAATCGCAGCACGGCCCGCGTGCCGCCCTCGCCCTCATCGGCGGGCTCGTCGGCGCCGCCCGGACCGCCCCGTCGTTCCCCGGCGGCCGCCGGGGCGTCCTCGAACAGCCACAGGTCCACCCGGTCGGCCTCCACGAACTGCTCCGGGTGGTTCACGCGGTGCGCCAGCACCCCGCGGAGCACCAGGTGCTCGACCGCTCCGAGCTCGGAGGGCGCGTCCTCTCGGGCGGCCGCGACGTCCAGCACCTGGTCGGCGCGGATCTCCCACGACCCGACCTGCACCGTCTCGCCGCGCTCGATGGGGTTCACGATGAAGCGGGTCACGTCGCGGGTCAGCAGCCGCTCGGCGGAGCGGAGAAACCGCGGGATGACCTGGTGCGAGAGCACCGCCAGAAGCACCGACAGCACCAGCCCCAGCGCCAGCGCGGGCGCCAGCAGCGCCCGGTGCGAGACCCCGCCGGCCATGCTGGCGGTCGCCTCGTTCTCGGCCGCGAAGCGGTGGTACGCCAGCGTGGCGGCCAGGCCCGCGGCGAACGGCATGGCGAACTGGAGCATCGGGATCGCCAGCAGGCCGATGAGCCACGCCGCCTCGAACGGACCAACGCGACCCTCGGCGAGCGGGCGCATCGCCGCCGCGAACGCGATCACACCCACCAGGCCGAGCAGCGCGATCAGCAGCACCCCGAGCACGTCCATCGTGAGGTAGCGCCAGAGCAGGCGTGGGGTGCGGGACAGCATCATGCAGGTCGGATCGTCGCAGCGCGGACGGCGCCGGGCAAGCGGGCGTATCGGACGCGGGCGCGGGAACCTGGGAGGGACCGGCGGGCTGGTGGGGCCGCCGCCCGCGTGATAACCACATTCGGGGCCGCTCTCGGTTGCGGGGCCCCGCCCCCGGAATCGATGATCCGCCGGTCCGCCCCGACACGGCTCGGGGCCCGGTCCCGTTCCCCACCGGGGGCACCATGAACCACCGACCAACCAACCCGCGACCCGCCCGCGGCTTCACGCTGCTCGAAGCGCTGGTGGCGTCGGTGATCCTCGGCGCCAGCGTGCTGGCCGTCTTCAGCGCGCTGAGCACATCGCAGCGGTTGGCCCTCGAGGGCCAGAAGCGGGTGCTCGGGGCCATGGCGTGCAACGACCTGCTGATCGAGGCCGCGACCATCCCCTACGCCAGTCTCCGCACCCACCCGGGCCTGAGCCAGGGCGTGGGGCTGATGCAGACGCTCGACGGGGCCCCGTACCCGGACTCATTCTGGGCCGTGGGGCGCACCATGACCGTCGCCGAGACCACCATCACCGACAGCAAGAGCGGCGCGGTGATCAAGGGCGTGAAGGTCACCGTGAGCGCGGTGGACGAAGAGAGCGCGCTGTGCTCGATCGAGGCCTTCTTCGCCGAGCCGGCAGGGGGTGGCTCGTGAACGGCGCTCCCGTCTCAACGCGGCGCGGCATGACGCTGCTGGAGCTGCTGCTGGCGCTCTCGGTCACCATCCTCACCGGGGCGGCGGCGGCGGCGGTCACCCTCGCCGTGGCACGCAGCCTCACCTCGATGAGCGACTCGCGCTCGGTCACGAACCGCGCCAACCTCGTCCAGGCCCGCCTGCGGGGCGTCACCGACACCGCGTCCTGCGTGCTGGAGACCAAGGTTGAGAAGGGCATGGCCGTCTGGGCCGGGGACGACAACCCCGACGGACGCGTGAACGTCTCCGAGCTGCGGATCATCTGGTTCAACGCCGACGACTCGACCGTGACCACCGAGCGCGTCAAATGGCCCGCCGACTGGACCGCGGAGATGATCGCGGCCAACGACCTCGTGCTCGCCGGCGCGGACGACCCCTTTATGGCCATGACCACGCAGCGCGCGCTGGGACGCACGGTCACGCAGATCATCGGCGACCGCCTGCGCGTGACGTCGGTGGAGGCGGAGAACAAGACGACGGCGGACGCGCGCCGGTTCCGTGTGGCCTCGACCATCACGTCCGACGCGGGCAACCCCGTTGAACTGCTGACCTGCCTCGCGCTGCCCGACCACGCCAAGCCGCAGTAACGCTTCTCTTCCCGGAGGACCGTGCCATGCCGAATGTGTTCACACGACCCCCGAGGTCCGCCCCGCCGCGCCGATCGTCCGCCGCGCGCCGCCGCGGGATCGCGATGCTGCTGGTGCTGGGGATGCTGGCGGCGGTGACGATCCTGAGCGCCGGCGCTCTGACGTCCCAGCAGCAGGCCCCGACCACAGGGCACAACGCGGTCGCGGAGGTGCAGGCCAGGTGGAGCGCCGAGTCCGCCGCCGAGATCGCCGCGGCGGTGCTGGAGACCACCTACGACTACAGCGGCGCCAACGCCGAGATGATGGTCGATCAGTTGGTGGCGCAGGGCCTGGCAAGCGTGAGCGTGACCAACCTGCAGGGCCAGCCGCCCCAGCCGGGCGACCGCGAGTTGCTGCTCACCGCCACCGCCGAAGTGAACGGCGTGACGCGCGAGATCACGAAACGCATCAGCGTGACACCGACACTGGCCCCGACCGCCGCCGCGGACCCGTACCTGAACGAGTTCGGGATCGTGGCGACCGACGGGCTGGTGCTCGACCCGGGGTCGGAGGTGAGAACGTGGGCGGCCAGCCCGGACGCGCACTCAACGAAGCCCGTCGCCATCGGCGCGTTCACGGGTGCGGGCGCGAAGGTCATCATCGACCCCGGGGCGTGCGTGCGCGGGACGGCGCTGTTCGCCGGGCCGAACGCCGACCCCGACGTGGTCAGTCTGACCAAGGCCGGGGGCATGACCGCCCTGGGTGCGCACCTGCCCTACAGCATCCCGCTGGCGCCGGAGATCACCCCCGCCGCGTTCGGATCCCTGTCGGTCGGCTCGGTAATCGACATCGACGCGTGCGTCCCCCTGCATTCCGGCACCCTGCCGGTGGCCGGGAGGTGTCAGTCGCTCACGATCAAGAACGGGACCGAGGTCACGCTCGACGCGGCGGTCGGGACCCACTACTCATTCCACCATCTCCAGATCAGCGATTCGGGCGTGCTCAAGATCAAGGGCGCGGTGGTGATCCAGGTGCGTGACGACCTGAAGGTGACCGATCTCGGCGCCATCGTGCTCGACGGGGCCGGATCCGCCGCCGCCTTCTTCACGCACGGCGACGTCGAGATCGACAACGCCGGGGTCGGCGTGCCCGTCGACGTCGCCCGCAACGCCTCTCGGTCGCTCGCGCTGCTCGATGAAACGCTCCGGCCCTCCAGGCTGCGTTTCTTCGGGCAGGACACCGGCTTCGCCGCGGTGTTCCGGCTTCAGAACAACGCGCTCGCCGTCGCGGTGGTGCACACGCCGACCAACGAGGTGATCCTGGAGCAATCGGCGCTGGTCGGTCGCGCCGCGGCGCTGGCCGTCGCGCTCTCGACCGGGTCCTCGCTCCATTACGACCCGCGGCTCGACAATCGCATGGGGTTCACGAACGTCGGCGGCCCGCTTTACGCCGAGAACGCGGCGCCGCTCGCCTCGGTGACGGCCGCGCTGGCGGGCTTCAGCCCCACCGAGGGGGCTCAGGTTCTCAAGTCCCGCTTCAGCGGGATCACCGCCACGCCGACGCCCTCGCTCAGCACCGAACCGGGGCCCGGCCCGACCCCGACCAACCGCACGAACCGCGTCGTGATCCAGACCAAGGTCGAGCGCGACGACGACACGGACAACGACCTGATCCCCGACGAGGACGAGGAGGACGACCTTTGAGCACTTCACCCCACCCACGCCGCTCCCGCCCCGGCTTCTCGCTCATGGAAACGATGATGGTGACGCTCGTGGTCGCCATCGCCGCGGTGGTGGTCATCCCCGGCGCCGCCGCCGAGGACCCGATCACCATCCAGAGCGTCGGCGCGAGCCTGACGGCGGACCTGGAGTACGCCCAGTCCGCCAGCGTGGCGAACCCCGCCGACCCGGTGGTCGTCGTGTTCGATGCGCCGAACAACCGCTACTACCTCGCCAAGGCCTCGAGCCCCGGCACGCCCATCGACCGCCCGGGCGCGCCCGCCGGCACCAAGTACGAGGTCAAACTCAACGACGCCTCCGGGACCACCGACCTCGACCTGACCACCCAGGGCGTCGGCTCGTATGTCCGCTTCGACGCCATGGGCCGCCTGCAGCAGGAATCCGACGTGGTGCTGAAGCTGGTCAACAGCGCCGGCACCATCGAGATCTTCATCAGCGCCCAGACCGGCTCGGTCAGCGCGATGGGCAACGCCTCGGAGGAAGCCACCGTCACGACGTCCGTGTTCGTCGACCCGAACTTCGACCCCACCGGGCCCGAGGGCGCGCCCGCGCCCACCACCGCCCCCAGGCTCGACCCGTCGCTGAGCCTCGCGACCGAACCGACCGCCTCCGACGACGGCGGGCTGGACGATTCCGGCGCTGACGCCGCCGCGCTGGCCCTCGACGCGGTCATCACCGCTCCGTGCCCCACTTCACCCTCAACCGTGACTACCACGACCACCACCTTGACGAACACGACCAACACCGCGACCAGCACCGTCAACAACGCGGTCGACACCACCACGAGCACGGTCCGCTCGCTGCTGCGGTAGGACGGCGTTCGGGCCGGTGAACCGCGGTCGAGCCCCGCGGAAGCCGGCGGGCCGTCCTCCCAAGTACCCTCCTGATGATCCAGGAGGCCGCCAGCATGATGTCATCGCCGCCTCGGGTGCGCACCCGGCTTTGGACGATCCTCGCGGCCCTTGGCCTCGCGGCGGGAAGTGCCCCGGGCGGGAGACACAACGAACCGCCCGCCGGGTCGCACACGGAAGAAGCTCCGGACGCATCGGCGACGGATCGGGCGGCGCCTTCCGTTTACGACCGCGCCCGTGCGCTCCTGAGCAACCCGGAAAACCCTGTCGACGACGCCTCGAAGTGGGTGCGCCGTCACCTCGACCCGGACAGGGCCCGCGGGCTGCTCGCCGACATCCGCGCCGACGTCAAGGGGGTCCTCAACGAGGCGGTCGCGCAGGCCCGCCAGCGCCACACGCAGGAGATGGGCGTTCGCGTCTTCAACGGCCAGCCGCTGGCGCTGGGCAACGACGCCTGGACACCGCTGAGTGCCGATCCGAGCGCGGCCGGTTCTGCTGAACGGGCCCTGGCCCCCCACGCAGTCCTTTTGATTCACGGTCTCGACGAGCCGGGCGACATCTGGACTGATCTTGTTCCGTACCTCGCCGCCGCGGACATGAAGGTCGCGCGCTTTGACTACCCCAACGACGGGCCGATCCGGGAGGCCTCGGCGCGGCTCATCGGGTGGCTGCGCCAGCTCCGCGCGCGGGGGGTGAAGAGCCTCGACCTGGTGTGCCACTCGATGGGCGGCCTGGTCGCGCGCGACGCTCTCACCCGCCCCGGCTTCTACAACGGCGACGCGGGCGGGAGCGCCGATCTGCCGCACGTCACGCGGCTCGTCATGATCGGCACGCCGAACAAGGGCTCGCCGTGGGCCCACGCGGAAGTGCTGGCGGAGTGGCGCGACCAGTTCCAGCGCTTCCTTGACAGCGACGCCGACGCCGATCTCGGCCACCTCGCCGGATGGTTCGTCGATGGCCGCGGCGAGGCCGCCGACGACCTGCTGCCCGGCTCTGGATTCCTCGAAGAACTCAACGCCCGGCCCGCGCCGAGGAACGTCGCGGTCACTTCCATCGTGGGTCGCGCCGTTTCTCCCGAGGCCTTGGGCGTCGATGAACTGCTGGGCTCCCGCCTGATCGTCGCGCTGCTGGCGCCGGAGGAGATCGCCGAGGTGCGAGACTCGCTGCGCCGAGCCGCCGACGCGCTGGGCGACGGGCCCGTCTCCACCGACTCCGCCGAACTGCCCTACGGCACCACCGTGCGCATCGACGCCGCCCACAACTCAATGCTGCGCCGCCTCACCCTCCCCAACATGGCCCGCACCGTCATCGACCCGAAGCACGCCGACGAGATCCCCGCGGCGATCCCGGTCATCCTGGATGCGCTCAAGAAGCCTTGAGCGCGCAAGGCCCCTCCGACGCGCGCGCACTTCCGCCCTTTCCGCCCACCAGTCTGAGCACTCCCCTTGACCCCGGGCGCCCGTGAGTTATCTCCCTCATGAGGGACCACGCCCCGCCCCGACACGATCACGCGAGCGACGCCGCAGTTTTCTGGGCTCGTGAGCGCGTGCCGGGCGAACAAAGCGAGATACGGGATGGGAACACGTCGGAGACACCTTCATCCGTTTCGCCTGCGCGACGCTCGCGCTGATTGATTCGTTAGCAGGCTGTTGAAGGACGGACCCGGAGGGCGCAACCGAGACAGGCGGCGTTGCGAACAGTCGGAGATCAAGGGCACACCCGAGCCTCAGCGAACGGGCTTGAATCCCGCGGAGCGCATCACCCGGGGGCCCCTCGCTCACGCCCCGGGTGCGTTGAGCCCCTTCACCGGATAAACCGCATCCGCCCGAAGTCCGGGATCGGCACCCGATCACCCCACAGGTACGGCGCCGGGAAGTACACGAAGAACGCCTTGCCCAGCAAGAGGTCGCGGTGGACCACGCCGGGGGTGTCGTCGATCTCCGCGGCCACCCAGCGGTTCACGCCGGGCCACATGCGGCCGTCCATCGAGTTGGTCGAGTTGTCGCCGCAGCAGAAGAACTGGTCCTCGGCGAGCGAGACGGCGTGCTCCTCCGAAGCGCCGCGGCTGGGCCGCCCGGCGTAGAACCGCGGCTCGTAATACACGTCCTTGTCGAGCCCCACTCGGTAGAGCGTGACGGGCGAGCCCGTGAAGGTCCACTCGACGCGGGGTCGGGTGGCGAGGGCGGTGCCGGTCTTGCCGTCCTCGTAGACCAGCGGCTTGGTGAGCCGCGCGTCGCCGAAGGTCACGTTGGGGTCTTCCGGGCCGGTGACGAACAGCGAGCGCTGGTTGGCGGTCCAGTCGTACTCGTGAGCCAGCACAACCACGCCGTTGAGGCGGAGTTCCAGGCGCTGGTCGAAGTGCCAGAACTCGACGTCGGTCACCGCGCCGGCCTCCAGCGCACCCGAGGGCAGGGCGGCCTGTTCGAGCACGGTCCACCCGTCGGCGTCCGAGCCCGACGGGGCGGGGGCGCCGAGCTTCACGGCCTCCTCGCTGGGGCGCATCCGCAGCAGGACCCTCCCGTCCCGCGCCGCGGCCTGAAAGTCGTGACGACGGGCCGTGATGGTCGCGGTGAACTCCAGCCCGTCCTTCTCGGGGCGGATGCCGGCGCGGAGGCGCAGGTCGGAGTTGGGCCACTTCTCCGCCATCACGTTGCCGCCGCGGACATCGTTGTAAACCTGGAACGTCCAGATCGGCCACGCCCCGGTGTTCCACACCATCGAGGACGAGTCGGCGTTGCTGGTGTAGGCCTGCCCCGTGAAATCCCAGCGTCCCGTGCCGGAGGGGCCGGCGGTCCAGGGCGGGTCGAACACCTTCACGCCGTTGATCTCGTGCCGCTCCTTCGGCGGGGTGAACTCGCTGGAAAAGACGGTGCGCCAAAGGGAGGTCTGCACGCGGTCGCTCTTGCGCTGGATCCGCCAGGGGGCGGCGGGGTCCGAGGCGCCGCCCTTGTGCGGGCGGACAAACACGTCCCCGTCGCACAGCCACACGTCCTCGTGCGGCAGGCCGATCAGACGCTTGATGTAGTTCTGCAGCGGCTCCTCGGGGTTCTTGAACACGACGACATCGAACCGCCGCGGCTCGAAAACCTCGTACAGCCACTTGTGGACCAGGATCCGGTCGCCGGCGCGGTTGCGTTTGGGCTGCTGCGGCGGGGCGTAGCCCGCCCGGCGCATGTGCAGCATCGCGTTCTGCTCCCAGCCGTTCACGCGGCTGGTGGACATCGGGTCGGTGGAGGTGGGGTTGGGCATCGACCCGCCGTTGCCCTGGACCTCGAACGGGTACTGCCCGGAGCTGTCGCGGAAGTAGAAAGGGTTGACGGCCCACTCGTAGCCCGACTGCGGGCTGCGGAACAGCATGTGCTGACCGAGCAGGGTCGGGGCCATCGAGCCCGTGGGGATCACGAACGCCTCGACCACGTAACTCTTGGCCACCAGCGCCAGGGCGAGAGAGATGACCATCGAGATCACGGTCTCCTTGGCCGGGCTGTCGTTGTACGGGTTGTGGGGCGTGGCCTTGTCGGGCATGCGGCGGCGGTGGTTCGGGGGCAGGGGGCGAGGAAGAGCGACCGGGCGAAGCAGCGTGGGTGGAGGGCCGAAGTGAGCCGTAGCCGACGATGGTGACCTTCTTCTTCTTGA
>CAZDYM010000017.1:6539-17831 GCA_964509325.1 uncultured Phycisphaeraceae bacterium | reverse complement strand
CCAGCGCGCCGATGCGTGCGGCGATCTCCGCTTCGCCCGGCGGCGCCCCGCCGGGGCCGGGCGCCGTCGCCGCCGCGTAGAACCGCTCGAAGTTCTCCGCCGGCGTGACGATCACCAGCATCCGGGCCGGCGCGTCCGAGCGGTTGAAGAACGTGTGGGCCACGCCCCGCGGGCCGAAGACCAGCGTTCCCGGCGTGGCACGTTGGCGTGCCTCCCCGGCGGCGAACCACAACTCCCCTTCCAGAACCCAGAACGTCTCGTCCTCACGCGTGTGGACGTGCAGAGGCGGCCCGGCGCCGGGCATCGCCTCGTACTCCGCCACCATGATCTCGCCGCGCGAATGCGCCGCGGCGAGTTTGCTGATGGTCACATCGCGGATACCGGTCATCCTGGTCCCCGCGCCGGGGGGCACGATCATGGCGTTCATGCGGTGTTCTCCGTGGATCATCAGGGTCCGGATTGAAGATTGGCCCGACCCGGCTCAGGGAACGCGCTTCAGAAGGTCCTCGACGGCTTCCTTCAACTGGCGGTCGAAGCCCGAGGTCTCATCCTCGGGCGTTTGGACCGTCACCAGGTCGGGCATGGCGCCGTTGTTCTCCATGTCCTTTCCGTCAAACGTATACCAGCCGCGGAACGGGAGGCGCACACCCGTCCCGTCCACCAGCGTGAACGCGTCGGTGGAGATCACCCCGCCGTAGGTCTGCTGCCCGCACAGGGTGCCCCGCTTGAGGTGCTTGAAGGCGTGGCTGACGATCTCGGCGTTCGAGAACGACTTCTCGTTGCACAGCATGTTCACCGGCTTGGTGTACCGCTGGATGAACAGCCGGTCCCGCGGGTAGGCGTCCTTGTTGTGCTGCCCGCCCCGCGGGACGGTGTACGCGTGAGCGGGCGTCACGAGCGAGACCAGGATCCGGTCCGCCGTCCAACCGCCGCCGTTGCTCCGAACGTCCACCAGCAGGCCGCTCTTTCCGGCGGCGGCGGCGTACAGATCACGCTCGAACGCCACCAGGCTGGGCTCGCTCATCCCGCGGATGTGCAGATACCCCAGTTTGCCGCCCGACCACTCGCTCACCAGCGCCGCGTTCTTCTTCACCCACCACTCGTAGCGGAGGTCGGTGTCCCGTTCATAGGAGATCGGCGTGAGCAGGACGCTGAGTTCCGTCCGCGGCTCGCCCTCCTTAAGCGCCCGCCGGAAGGTCACGCTGACCTCCTTGCCCACCTTCCCACGCAGCACGGATTCGAGCGAGTCGGTGTCGGCGAAAGCCCGGTCGTCGATCGCGGTGATCATGTCGCCCGCGCGGAGGGCCATCGGGCCGGTCGAGGCCGGGCCCTGCGGCACCACCGCCGTCACCTGGAACACCCGTTCGGGCGCCTGAGCCGCCACGGCGTCGATCCCCAGCCTGCCCACCGTCTCGGCGAGCGGGGCCGGCTCGGCGGGCGAGAAAACGCCGAGGTGGGAGCCGTTGAGCTCGCCCATCAGCCGCAGCGCCACGTAGGCGAACTCCTCGCTGGTTCGGGTCTGCTTGGCCAGCGCGAGGTACCGCTCGCTGAGGCTCTTCCAATCCAGGTCCTTCATCGTTGGGTGGTAGAACAGTTCGCCCAGCACCCGGGCGGCCTCGATGAACTTCTGCGAGGCCTGCGCTTGGAGGTCGACGCGGGCGCGGTCCTCGATCGCCTGGCTCTCAGTCTTGCCCCCTTCGGGCGGGAGGGTCGAGGTCGAACCCTTGTCGACCACCACCACCTTGTCGCCGGTGAGGCTGACCATCTGCACGCGCGGCTCGCCCTCCATGAGGCGTTTGCGCTCCTTGTCCTCACCGGTCCACTTGACGGAGTACAGGCCCTCGCCCCCGTCGCCGCCGTCGTTGCCCGTGAAGATCAGCCGGTCGCCCCCCGGGGTGATCTCGAGGTTCCCTTCGTTGCCGTTGAGCCGCGTGACGCGGTTGATGCGGAGGTAGGCGTCGTCGAGCGAAGGCTCGAAGGGGGGCTCCTTGTTCTCGTCTTTCGTGTCGGCCCTGTCGTCTTTCTTGGCGTTCTCCGGCGCTTCGGCGCTCTTGGGTTCCGCGGCCGGTGTGGCGGGGGCGGGGGCGGGATCAGCGCCCGGCGCCGCCGGGGACGCCGGCGCCGCGGGGTTGGCCTGAGGCGCCGAAGCGGCCGGGGCATCCGCGATTCTCTCTTGCTTCGATTCCTTCGTGTTGTCCTTCTTGTCTTCCTTCTTCTTCTCGTGGTTCAGCGGCTTGCGCTTCTTCGCCGCGTCCGCCGCGTCCTTGTAGTACTTCTCCAGGTCCGGCGTCGCGAGGCTCTCCAGGTCCTTGTCGAGGTACACCGTGTACACGTCCATGTCCCCCTGCCGGTCGGAGAGGAACGCCAGCACCTTCGAGTCCGCGCTCCACCGAGGCGACCCGTCAAGGTCCGGGTGACGCGTGATGTTCACCGGGGGCTTCGAGCCGTCCAGCGGCGAGACCCACACGTCCGCGTTGAAGTCGTCGTCGCTGCTGGACCACGCGATGAACCGGGAATCTGGGCTGATGCGGAACTCGTTACCGTAATCCCACGAGGAAAGCAGGGTCCGCACCCCGCCGCCCGCTAGGTCCATCGCCATGATGTCGGCGCGGCCGCGCCGGAACACCATCGTCCTGCCATCCATCGAGAGCGCCGGCATGCGGTCGTTGTCGCCCGGCTTGCGTAAGGTGTCCACCATCTCGACCTTGAACCGCAGCGACTTGGACCACCGCTCGGCCTGCTTGGCCACGTCGGGTTCTTCCTTTTTCTCGTCCTTCTTCGTCGCGGCCTTCTCGCCGGCGGCGGTGTCGCCCGCTTTCGCGGCCGCGTCCACCGGAGGCGGCGCCGCCCCCTCGGCCGGCTGTGGCTGGGGTTCGTCGGGCTTCTTCTCCTCGGGCTTGCTCGCCTTCTTGAACTCTTCCTTGACCTCGTCGCGCGTCTTCTCGACAGTCGCCTTGTAGATCGCGTCGGTGCCGTCCGCGTCGCTGCTGAAGTACAGCGTGACCCCGTCGGCGGACCAGGCCGGCTCGCGGCAGCGACCCTTCCAGTCTTCCGGCGTTACGCGGCGCGTCGGGGCCTTCTCCTCGGTCCCGCGCACGTACACCTGCCCGTACGCGATCACCGCCATCGTCTTGCCGTCCGGGCTGAGCGCCGACTGCGACACGTCCTTGCCCACCTGGCGCAGCGAGACGTTGTCCTGCTCGTCCTCCGCCGCGTTGATGGTCAGCACCCTGGGCGTCGGCGACGCCGCGCCGAGGTCCAGCGTCGAAAGCGTGTCCCACGCGCTGAGCACCGCCACACCGGCGTTCGGGGCCACGTCCAGATCGTGCACGTCCACACCCTCGAACCCGGTCAGCCGGCGGGCCTTGGACTCACCCCCATCGACGGTCATCGTCCACACGTTGACCGTGTTGAGTTCACGGTCGGAGAGGTAGACGATCGTGCTGTTGTCGCGCCACTTCGCCTTGCCGTCGTTGCCCGCCCACGTGGTCAGCCTCGTGAACGAACCGGCCTGGGTGTCGTACATCCACAGGTCCCGAGAGTCGGGCCCCCGGTAGTGACGGCGCGACCACTCGCTCCCGCCCCGCTCGAACACGATCCGCTTCCCGTCCGGCGACACCTGCGGCGCTTCGCCGAAGCACTCCATCAGCCGCTCGATCGGGCCGCCCTCCACCGGGACCGAGTACGGCCTCACGGCGCGGTACACGTCGCTCTCCCGCGCCGCGGAGAACAGCACCCGCGTCCCGTCCGCGTTGAAGCCCGCCAGTTGCAGCTGACGGTCGCTGAAGGTGATCGGGCGCACGTTGGTCCCGTCGGCGTTCATCAGGAAGATGTTGCCGCCGCCCAGCCGCGCCGAGTTGAACGCGATGGTCCTCCCGTCGGGGCTGAACGCCGAGCGCAGATCGTTGGTCGGATGGGTGGTCAGCCGCACCGCCGTTCCGCCCGTCGCCGGCACCGACCACAGGTCGCCGCGCCAGGTGAAGACGATGGTCTTGCCATCGGGGCTGATCGACGGGTAGCGAGGGAACCCGACGTTGCCGGGCGCTCCGACCGCCGGTGCGACGAGGCTGAGCGTGAAACCAGCGGCGGCGGTCACGGCGGCAAGAGGCGTGCGAACGGGCATTCGGTCGGTCTCCAAGGTCGGGCCCCCGGACGCGGGGGCAAGCGCGGCGGTCGGAACACGCCTCCCCCGTGGGGCTTAGGGGGGGGGGGGGCGGGAAGCGACGAGGCGACTATACCGATGGGCGGCGCGGCACGCTGCGACCGTGCCGCTCGATCGCGGTGCACCAAATCAAGTCACCGGGTGTCCGCGTGCGGCGTGCCCGCCCGCTCCGGCCCGAAGAGCTAGCCCCTCTTCAACTCCTCGCGCCCGATCATGTGCTCCAGCGTCTGGGCCGCGAAGTCCTCGTCGCGCTCGCTCAACTCGTTGAAGAACGGCAACGCGATCGTGCGGTTGCTCACGCTCTCCGCCACCGGGAACATGCCGGGCTCGAAGCCGAAGCGTTCGCGGTAGAACGGCTGCAGGTGGATGCACGGGAAGTACGGCGCTGCGCCGATGTCGTGCCGGTGCAGACCCTGGATGACGCGGTCGCGGTCCTCGCGCCCGTAGCGGTCGCTCAAGCGCACCACGAACACGAACCACGACATCACCACGCCGGGTTCCACGTTCGGCAGAATGATGTCCGGGTGGGCCATGAAGCGTCGCATGTAGCGGTCCGCCACCGCCTGGCGCTTGGCCACGATCTCCTCCAGACGCCGCACCTGCGACAGCCCGAGGGCCGCGTTCAACTCCGGCATCCGGTAGTTGTAGCCGAGCCGCTCGAACTGCATCCACGAGCCGATCGCGTTGCCCGCCTGGTTCACCGGGCGCCCCTGGTTCCGCAGGCTCCGGCACACCGCCGCCACCCGGTCATCGTCGGTCACGATCATCCCGCCCTCGCCCGTGGTGATCTGCTTGTTCGGATAGAACCCGAAGACCCCGACGTGCCCGAACCCGCCCACCGGGCGCCCGTTCATCGATCCGCCCAGACCCTCGCAGCAGTCCTCGATGAGCCGGATCTCGTGCCGCGCCGCGATCGACCGGTAGGCGTCCATGTGCGTGGGGTTCCCGAAGCACTCGACGGCAAGGATCGCCTTGGTCCGCGGCGTGATCGCCGCCTCCACCTTCGCGGGGTCCATGTTCAGCGACCTGGGCTCGATGTCCACAAACACCGGGGTCGCCCCCACGTACAGGATGCAGTTGCTCGAGGCGATGAACGAGAACGGCGTGGTGATCACCTCGTCCCCCGGCCCGATCCCCAGGGCCGACATGATCATGTGCAGCCCCGCCGTCCCGGAAGAGCACGCCACCGCGTGGCGCCGACCGACCTTCGCGGCGAGCACATTCTCAAAGGTCTCGACCATCGGACCGATCGACAGCCGCCCGCTCCGCAGCGCCCGGACCACCAGTTGGATGTCGGATTCGCTGATCTCCGGCCTGCTCAAGGGGATTTCGTCGCTCATGGGTGTGGGCCTGGGTGCCGGGGCATCGAAGGGAGAACGGGGCGGGCGCCGGCCGGGTTGGTTCGCGGATCATGCCCGCGCCCGGGAGGGACAACCCCCGAGAGCACGATCGAACCGGACGCCGCCGCTTCGGGCAGACCCCTGATTATCGACCGCCCACGCCCCGAACAATCAGACGCCCTCCTCCACACGCCCGAAACCGCGGTTTGTCGCCCACGGTTCCCCTGCCCCCGCTCACCTGCCCCCAATCCCCCTGCCCCCGCTCCCCTGTCCGCCGGAGCCGCCCCCGGAGCCGGCCCCGGTGCCGCGAAGCTCCCGACAAAAGCGACAACGCACCGGGCCACTTGGCACGGTGCGTCTCGACAAGTGACCCCACGGGGATTCGAACCCCGGTTTCAAGGATGAGAACCTTGCGTCCTGGACCGGGCTAGACGATGGGGCCGGGTGGGAACTCGATTCGGAGAATCGTGGTCCAGAGCCGTGCAGTATAGCGAGACGCCCGCCCGGGTTCAAACCGGACGACCGCCCTTCCCCGGCCCAAACCCAGATTCGAGAGCACCGCCCGATCCGCACCGACGCGGACACCCGCCCCGGGCCCGATCCCGTCAATCTCTCGTGTTAACCGCCGGTGTCAACCGCGCGCTCCAAAGGGGCCGACCGTCCGCGGCCCCACGCGTCGTGGACCGCGAATCGGGGCAATGGTTCCGGCGCGTCGATCCGCGTGTGGCACCCGCGCGACTCCGCCCGCCACAGCGCCGAGCGTGCCACCAGAGCCGCACCCAGCAGCATGTTCTGTACCTCCCACCCCGCGGGCTCGTCGAACACCTTGTCCAGCGTGTAGCGGGCCCAGAAGTCGATCATCTCGGTGGCGTCTCGGAGCCTCCCCCCTGCCCGCTCCAGCCCGACGTTGCGCCACATAGCCGAGCGCACGCTCGAGCGCACGTCGCTGAGGTCGATGTCTCCCCGGTGCGACACGGGCACGTCCGAGGTGATCGGGAGCGGGGCCACCGCCGCCCCAGCGCGTCGGCGGATGTCGGCGCCGATCGCCTGCCCCGCCGCCACGCCGAACACCAGGGCCTCCAGCAGCGAGTTGCTTGCGAGCCGGTTCGCGCCGTGCAGCCCGGTGGAGGCCGCCTCGCCCACGCAGAACAGACCGGGCACATCGGTGCGGCCGTGCGCGTCGGCCCGCACGCCCCCCACGAAGTAGTGGGCCGCCGGGTTCACCGGGATCAGGTCGCGCGACGGATCAAGCTCAAACTGCGCCAGCGTGGCCGCGATCCCCGGGAACCGGAGCGCGAACCCCGCGATGTGCCGACAATCCAGCCACACGTTGGGGACCGACTTCCGCGCCAGGGCCCGGAAGATCTCCAGGCTCACGACGTCACGCGGCGCCAGTTCCGCCAGCGGGTGCCGCCCGACCATGAACCGCTCGCCCCCCTCTTCGATCGGGGCGTCCAGCAGGTGCGCCCCCTCGCCGCGCACCGCCTCGCTGATGAGCAGCCGCGACGCGCCCGCGACGTACAGCGCCGTGGGGTGGAACTGCATGAAGGCGGCGTCCTGCACGCTGGCACCCGCGCGGTACGCCATCGCCACCCCGTCGCCGGTCGCCACCGCCGGGTTGGTCGTCTCACGCCACAGCACGCCAGCGCCGCCCGAGGCCAGCACCGTCGCCGCCGCCCAGATGACCTGCAGGCCGTACCGCGCGTGCCAGGTCAGCGCTCCCAGGCACTCGGCGCCGGGACCGTCTCCCGCGGTCAGCAGGTCGATCACGAAGCACTTCTCAAACAGCCGCAGCGACGACTTCCCCCGCGCCCGCGCCTGCTCGATCAGCGCTCTGGCCACCTCCTGCCCGGTGGCATCGCCCGATGCGTGAACGATCCGGCGTGTCGAATGCCCGCCTTCGCGCCCCAAAGCCGGCTCGTCGGCCTGCATGTCGGGGCGGAAGCCCCAGGCGCGCAGGCGAGAAATCGCCTCCGGCCCACCCGAAACCACCCTCCGAACCACGGCGTGATCGCACAGCCCCGCCCCGGCCTCGAGCGTGTCGCGCACGTGCGCCGCCACCGAATCGTCCCCTCCCAGGACCGCCGCGATGCCCCCCTGCGCCCACGCCGTGTTCGACAGCGTCAGCCGGTCCTTGCACACCACGATCACGTCCCCGTGCTGCGACGCCTCCAACGCGCACGCCAGGCCCGCGGCCCCGCCTCCGATGACCAGCGCGTCCGTGAAGATCTGCGGCAGCAGCGTCGACCGGAACGGGATGAGGTAGCGTCGCTCGTCGAAGAGGGCGTGCATGGGAAGAAAAGAGGCGGGCCCGCGAACGGACCCGCCCGAGGAAAGCGGAGAGGGTGGGATTCGAACCCACGTCACGCGGAAGCGTGAACCAGTTTTCGAGACTAGCGCCTTCAGCCGCTCGGCCACCTCTCCAGATTAAGATGGAGTGTACCGGCGTGCCCCGGGGATTTCCATCGATGGCGCGCCGTCCGAGGGGATCGCCGGGCCGAACCGCCCCGCGGCCGGGACGGCCCTCGGACGGCTCGTGCGTCACGCGGTCGAACGGCGGAGTGTGGATCGCGGACGCTTGCTCCGCCCTTCCGTCGCCCCCTGCGAAGGGTCCACTCCTATACTCGCGCGCGGCATGTTCGAACGCCTCACCCAGGTCGCACAACGCCTGCTCGAATACCGGCCCTGGGAGGTCGGCGTCGAGCTCGTCGTCCTCTGGCTGTTCGTGTATGTCGTTTACCGGTTCGTCCGGGGCACCCGCGCCGCCGGCGCTCTCAAGGGCCTCATTCTCCTGCTTGTCGTCGCCACCCTGGGCGTCCGCGTGCTCGGCGAGCGGTTCTTCCCGCGTCTCTCGGTCCTGTACGACAACTTCCTGGGCTTCGCCGCCATCGCTCTGGTCGTGACGTTTCAGCCCGAGCTCCGTCGCGCCCTGATCCGCCTGGGCGAGACCAGTTTCTTCCGAACCACCCCGCCGCAGGTCCGGCCCGTGGTTCAGGCCGTCGCCGGCGCGTGCGAGTTTCTCTCACGCAACAAGTTCGGCGCGATCATCGCCATCGAACGCAGCGTCGGCCTGCGCGAGATCGTCGAGACCGGGCGCATCATCAACGCCGAGGTCTCGTCCGACCTGCTCACCAGCATCTTCTGGCCCAACAGCCCGCTCCATGACATGGCCGTGGTGATCTCCGGCAAGAAGATCGTCGCGGCCGGCGTCCAGTTCCCCCTGGCCGAGCCGGGCGACATGCCCGTTCAGGAGAACCTCGGCACCCGGCACCGCGCCGGCGTCGGCCTGGCGCGCGTCTCCGACGCGCTGGTGGTCATCGTGAGCGAGGAGACCGGCGCCATCAGCCTCGCCGACGGGCGCGAACTCATCCGCTGGCTCACCCCCGCGGCGCTCGCGTCGGAACTGACCAGCCGCCTGACCCGCGGCTCGGGCAACGCGATGGCCCCCGCCGCGGCCCCGGTCTCCGCCGCCGCTTCCCGTCCCGCCGACGCCGAGCCCCTCGATCCCTCCTCCGACAGCGCCGCCGGGCTCTCCGTCGATTCGTCCGGCGGGGACGCCCGCTCCATCGCCGTCGGCAAGGACCGGCGCAAGCCGCAGGTCCGCCTCCGAAAGGAGTCCGGCGGTGCGTGAGAAACTCACCACGTTCCTGATCGTCACCCTCGTCACGCTCACCGTCTGGCTCTTCGCCGAGGCCGAGAGCCTGGGTCACGAGTCGCTCCCCGCCAGCGTCGCCGTCGTCGCGGCGGACGCCTCGCGTCTGGTCACGCCCGCGACCGGGTGGGACGGGCGCGTCACGCTCGACGTCTCCGGCTCACGCCGCGGAATCGAGCGGGCCCGCGACCTGTTTCTGCAACCCCTCAAACTCACCCTCCCCAAAGGAGTCGGCGAGGGGGACGTGACCGTCGAGCTGTACGAAGCGCTGCAGTCCCACGAGGTGATCGCCCGCAGCGGCATCACCATCGATTCGGTCCGCCCCTTGCGCGCTGTCGTCCACGTGCAGGAACTCGTCACCCGACAGGCCGCCATCGTCCCGGAACTCCTCGGCGTCCAGATCGACGGCCAGGTGGCGATGAACCCCGAGACCGCCGAACTCCGCCTCCCCCGCACCCTGGCCGACCGGCTGGCGGGACCGGAGGGCGAGGGGCTGAAGGTCGTCGCGCGCATCCCCGACAGCCAGCGCGCCGCCCTCGCGACCCCCGGGCCCAAGGCCGTCCAGGCCGCCCTCGCACTCCCGGAATCCCTGGGCGGCGGGCGCGACCCCGCCATCGAGCTGCTGACCAAGGGCGCCTCGCTCGCCTTCACCGTCCGCAACACCCTCACGACCGTCCAACTCTCGTTCCCGGTGCAGGTTCTCACGCTTCCGGTGGAGTGGGGCGATTGGGCCGTCGAGATCCGCGCCGCCGACCAGCGGCTCAGCGCCGAGCTCTCCGGCCCTTCCGACGCCCTCGACAAGCTGCGCACCCCCGAGGCCCGTCCGCTCGCCGTACTCGCTCTCTCTTCCGACGATCTCGCCCGCGGGGTCACCTCGAAGGAGGTGGGGTTCGGGGTCATCCGCGACGGGGTCTTCGGCCCGCTGCCCGAGGGTGTCAAAGTGAACACCGAGCGGCGCAGCGTCGGTTTCACGGTCCGCAAGCGTGCGCCGACAGCCAACACCGCGTCCGAAGCGGGCGGGCCCGGAGGCAGCGCCCCATGAGCGAGCCTTCCGTGGAGCAGCGCTGCGCCGCCGCCGCCGAACGCGCCGCGCTGGCCAAGCCGGCTCTGGGCGTGCTGACGGGTTCGCAGCGCCGCGAGATTCTCCTGGACATCGCGTCGGCCCTGCGGGGCGCCGAGGCCGCCGTGCTCGCCGCCAACGCCCGAGACCTGGCCGAAGGCGGCTCGCTGACCGAGGCCATCCGCGACCGCCTGCGCCTCGACCCGAAGCGCCTGAGCGCCATGGCGGACGCGGTGGTGCAGATCGCCGACCAGCCCGACCCGGTGGGCCGCGTGATCGAGGGCCGCGTGCTGCTCAACGGCATCCGCCTGGAGAAGCGCCGCGTCCCCATCGGGGTCGTGCTCGTCATCTACGAGAGCCGCCCCAACGTCACGTCCGACGCCGCGGCCCTGTGCCTCAAGAGCGGCAACGCGGTGCTCCTCAAGGGCGGCAAAGAGGCCGCCCACACGAACCGCGCCGTGGCCTCCGTCATCGCCTCGGCGCTCGAACGCGCGGGCATCCCCGGCGCGGTGACCTTCATCGATACCACCGACCGCCGCGCCACCGAGCTGCTCGTCACGATGCGTGGCAAGGTCGATCTGGCCATCCCCCGCGGCGGCCCCGGCCTGATCAAGGCCGTGTGCGATGCCGCGACCATCCCGGTGGTCAAGCACGACGCCGGCAACTGCCACGTCTACATCGACGAGCACCTCGACGCGCTCGAGGACGCCGCCGTGAACATCGTCGTCAACGCCAAGGCGCAGCGTCCGGGCGTGTGCAACGCGGCCGAGACGCTGCTCGTTCACGCCGGCGCCGCGGAACGCATGCTGCCCCGGCTCGGCGCCGCGCTCGCCGCGGCGCGGGTCGAGCTGCGCTGCTGCCCGCGCAGCCTGCCGATCCTTTCGAAGGCCGCGGGCGCCGTGACGCGCCCCGCCACCGACGACGACTGGGCCACCGAGTTCCTTGAACTGATCCTGGCGGTCAAGGTGGTCGATTCGCTCGACGAAGCCGCCGCCCACATCAGGCGGTGGGGCAGCCAGCACACCGAGGCCATCGTCACGTCCTCGCTGCCCGCCGCCCGGCGCTTCACCGCGCTGGC
>CAZDYM010000017.1:6183-6512 GCA_964509325.1 uncultured Phycisphaeraceae bacterium | reverse complement strand
CATGATCCACTGCTCCACCCGCTTCGCCGACGGAGGCGAGTACGGCCTCGGCGCGGAGATCGGCATCTCCACCGACAAACTCCACGCCCGCGGCCCCATGGGCGCCGAAGACCTGACCACCTTCCAGTGGGTGCTGACGGGCAACGGGCAGGTGCGGGGCTGACCGGTTCGATGCGTTCTCGCCCGGCGGGGCCGCACCGCGCGCGCGTTGCCGATCTCGCGTGCGTGCCGCGAGCAACGGTCGAGCCTGCGCACCCGGGCGGAGGGTGCGCCGGCTCGGCGGCGCGCCGATGCTCTCAGCCGTTTTCGGGGGACCCGCATCAACACCG
>CAZDYM010000017.1:0-6058 GCA_964509325.1 uncultured Phycisphaeraceae bacterium | reverse complement strand
CCCTCGTCGACCAGCTGCTCAAGCAGTCCGGCATGTTCCGGGCCGGCGAACTCGACAAACTCGCCGGCGGGCAGCACGGCCTCATCATGGACTCGAACCCCATCGAGCGCGAACGCGGCATCACCATCCTCTCGAAGAACTGCGCCGTCACCTACTCGCGCCCGAGCGGCGAGCAGTTCCGCATCAACATCGTCGATACCCCCGGCCACGCCGATTTCGGCGGCGAGGTCGAGCGCGTCCTCCGCATGGCCGACGGGTGCCTTCTGCTCGTCGACGCCGCCGAGGGGCCCATGCCGCAGACCCGCTTCGTGCTCAGCAAGGCCCTCGAAGTCGGCCTCAAGCCGCTCGTCGTCGTGAACAAGTGCGACCGCCCCGACGGCCGCCCCGGCGAGATCATCAATGAGGTCTTCGACCTGCTCGTCGAACTCGGCGCCGACGACCTGGCCCTGGATTTCCCGGTCATCTACGCCGCCGGGCGTGAAGGGTGGGCCAGCACCGACTGGAAGAACAAGACCGCCGACATGCGCGCCCTGTTCGAGGCCATCGTGCGCCACGTCCCCGAGGCCCAGGGAGACCCCGACGCCCCCCTCCAGATGCTCGTCACCAGCCTGGACTACTCCGAGTACGTCGGGCGGATCGGCATCGGCCGCGTGTTCAACGGCGTGCTCAAGCGCAACACCACCATCGCCGTCCTCGACCGCAACGGCGAACGCCGCAACGCCAGGGCCGCCAAGATCATGTCGTTCAGCGGCCTGGGCCGTCAGGAGGTCGATCAAGTCGAAGCCGGCGACATCTGCGCCGTCATCGGCATCGAGAAGATCGACATCGGCGACACCCTCGCCGACGCCAACGACCCCAAGCCGCTGCCCCCCGTGAAGGTCGATGAGCCCACGCTCACCATGGTCTTCCGCGTGAACGACTCCCCCTTCGCCGGCCAGGAAGGCCAGTACGTCACCAGCCGTCAGATCCGCGAACGCCTCCTCAGGGAGTGCGAGCACAACGTCGCGCTGAAGGTCGAGTTCGGCATGGGCGACGAGTTCCAGGTCTCCGGTCGCGGCCTGCTCCACCTGGGCATCCTCATCGAGAACATGCGCCGCGAGGGGTTTGAACTCTCCGTCGGCAAGCCCAAGGTCATCACCAAAGAGATCAACCACACCCTCCACGAGCCGATCGAGTACCTCGTCGTCGACGCCCCCAACGAGCACGTCGGGAGCGTCATGGAACTCGTCGGCGCCCGCGGCGGCATCCTCGAAACCATGGAGCCGCGGGGCGACACCCTCACGCACCTCGAGTTCGAGATCGCCTCCCGCGGCCTCATCGGCCTGCGCTCCCGCCTCCTCACCGCCACCCAGGGCGAGGCCATCATGCATCACGCCTTCGAGCGCTACGCCCCCGCCCAGGGCGAGCTCCCGGGCCGGGGCCAGGGCGTGCTCATCTCCATGGATTCCGGCACCGCCACCGCCTACTCCATTGAGGGCCTCGCCGATCGCGGCGTCATGTTCATCGAGCCCCAGGACAAGGTTTACGGCGGCATGGTCATCGGCGAGCACAACCGCGACAACGACCTGGTCGTCAACATCACCCGCGCCAAGCAGCTCACCAACTTCCGCGAGGCGACCAAGGAAGCCTTCGTCAAACTCAAGGCCCCCCGCAAGATGACCCTCGAACAGTGCCTCGAGTACATCGAGGAAGACGAACTCGTCGAGATCACCCCCTCCAGCGTCCGCATCCGGAAGCGGATTCTCGACGAGTCCCAGCGCAAGAAGGCCGACCGCGCCGCCCGGGACCGCGCCGCCGCCAACGCCTGACAGGCTGGGATCGCCCCCTCCGTGCGCCCCGCCGGTCCCAGGCGGTCTGACGCGCCCACAGCACGCCGAGCGAACTCAGCCGGATCATGGTGAGTCCGACATCCACGCCCCGCGGCATCGCCGTTCGATCACGCGATCGCCGTCCGATCCGTGGGCCGGCGGCGGGTCACTCGGGTGCGCTGCCCGCAGCCGATCGCTCGCTGGCTGGGCGCGCGTGAGTGCATGACGCGCATCGGCGCGACGCTCACGCCTTCGTCCTCGGATTCGTCGAGCGTGCGGTTCAAGCGGTCCCGCTCGGGGTCCGCGACAACGCCCCCGCGTCGCCCGCGTCGGCGGGCCCCGCGCGGTACCCTGAAAGACGTCGCCGCGCGAGCGACCCCGCAGGAGCACCCCCATGACCGCACGCGAGTTCGAACCCACGATCAAGACCGACCTGGCCGGCCGGCTCACCTACTTCGACTACCTCAGGCTCGACACGCTCCTGAGCGCCCAGTGCCCGCGCTCCCGCCCCGAGCACCACGACGAGATGCTCTTCATCGTCCAGCACCAGACCAGCGAGCTCTGGATGAAGCTCGTCATCCACGAACTCCGCTCCGCCATCGCCCACGTCCGCGCCGACCGCCTCGAGCCGTGCTTCAAGGTGCTCGCCCGCGTCAAGCACATCCAGGCCCAGCTCTTCAACCAGTGGGCCGTCCTGGAAACACTCACCCCCACCGAGTACGCCCAGTTCCGAGCCGTCCTCGGCCCCGCCAGCGGGTTCCAGAGCCACCAGTACCGCACCATCGAGTTCCTGCTCGGCAACAAGGACGCCCAGGCTCTCGGCGTCTTCCGGCACCAGCCCCATCTCCACGACCCACTCAAGGCCGACCTGAACGCCCCCAGCCTGTACGACGAGTTTCTCCGCCACCTCGCCCGCCGCGGCATGCCCGTCCCCCTCCGCTGCTCGGAGCGCGACTGGTCCGCCCCCTATGAAGCCGACCCCGCCCTGATCCCCGTCTTCCGGGCCATTTACGAGCACCCCGAGAAGCACTGGGACGCCTACGAGATGTGCGAGAAACTCGTCGACGTCGACCAACAGTTCGCCCTCTGGCGCTTCCGTCACGTCAAGACCGTCGAACGCATCATCGGCTTCAAAACCGGCACCGGCGGGAGCTCCGGCGTCCCGTTCCTCCGCAAAATGGTCGAGGCACGGCTCTTCCCCGAACTTTGGGACGTCCGCACCGAGATCCGCGATGTCCCTCTGCCGAACGCCTGAGCGATCCGCTTGAAGCAGAACCCCGACCGTCGGGGCAAGGTTTCATCGCGCCGCCCCGATCCTTCCTCACCATCGTGTTCTCGCCCCAGCACCCGGAACCGAGTTCCCGACGCCGCCCGCCTATCGTGCCCGCCCGCATCCGAGCACCCGTTCAAGGAAGCATCATGCGTCACACCGAACGAGCCCTCCTGTACACGCTTGCCGCCGTCGCTCTTGTCGTTGCCTTCGCGGGCGGCCGCGGACCCGCCCTGCCCAGCGCCCGCGCCGACTCCGAGCCCGCCGCCGGCGGCGAGGCCCCGCCCCGCATCGCGGTGGTTTCGCTCATGAAGATCACCGACGAACTCATGGATTCCGACCGTTTCAAGCCCGCCCGCGAGGACCTTGACAAGCAGGTTTCCGAAGAACTCATCAAGCCCGCCGTCGAGGCGCTGCAGGACCTCGAGAAGAAGATCCAGGACGCCGGCGAGCAATCTCCGGACGCCCCCAGGCTCCGCCAGGAGTTCATGCGAGCCCGCGGTGTCCTCGCGGCGCGACAGCAGGAGGCCGCCCAGCGTGCCGAAGCGAAGGTCGGCGAGCAGCTCAAGCAGTGCTTCCAGATGGTCCGCGAATCCGCCGCCGCCATCGCCGAGAAGAAGGGCTTCACGTACGTCGTGTCCTCCATGCGTCCGGAGGATGAGTTCCAGACCGGCCCTGTGCAGGCCACCATCCGCGACGTTCTCTCCCGCCCCCTCCTGGCCTTCCCCAAGGCCGTCGACCTCACCGAGGAAGTGCGCGAAGACTTGAAGCTCTGAGCGCGAGGCGACGGGTTTTCAGCACCGGGCACGAAGCCGAAGCCCGCCTCCGCGCCCGCCGCCCGGTCCCTGGTCCCCGGTGGCCGCTCATGCGCATCTCCCGCAACCTCTGGCTCGTCTCCTGGACCAGCCTGCTGAACGACGTCAGCAGCGAGATGGTCTACCCCCTCATCGGCTTCTTCCTCACCGGGAATCTCGGCGCCTCGGCGGTTGTCGTCGGCGTGATCGAGGGCGTCGCCGAGAGCCTCGCCTGCTTCCTCAAGATCGCCAGCGGCTGGTGGTCCGACCGCGTCCGGAGCCGCAAGTGGTTCGCCGTGGCCGGCTATCTCATCAGCATCATCGGCAAGGCCTTCACCGCCTTCGCCCCCGGGTGGGGTGTCGTGCTCGCCGGACGCTCGCTCGACAAGGTCGGCAAGGGCGTCCGCACCGCCCCGCGCGACGCCCTCATCGCCGACGAGGCCGACCCCCAGCACCGCGGCCGCGCGTTCGGCTTCCACAAGGCCATGGACACCGCCGGCGCCGTCCTGGGGGTCCTCATCGCGTCCATCGCTCTCAACGCCAATGGCGGTAGCGAGCAGGCCGTCCGTCGGATGATGGTCTACGCGCTCATCCCCTCGCTCGTCGCCGTCGCCGTCCTCATGCTCGTGCGTGAGAAACGCCAGCCCGGCGCTCCCGCGGCGCCACGGGATCCCCGGCCGCGGGGCGACGGCGCCGCCGGAGCGACGAAGGAACGACCGCAGTCCCCCCACGCCGTCAAGGCCTGGAACGTCCTCACCCCGCGCCTCCGCTGGTTCTTCGCCGTGTGGTTCGTCTTTCATCTCGGCGCGTCGAGCGACGCGTTCCTGTTTCTCCGCGCGCAGGGTGCGGGCGCGACCATCCCGCAGGTCGTGCTGATGTACCTGGTCTTCAACATCATCAACGCCCTCACCAGCGAGCCCGCCGGGCGGCTTTCCGACAAGTTCGGCCGCCGCGCCGTGCTGGTCTGCGGCTGCGCCATGTACGCCGCCGTCTACGCCGGATTCGCCCTGGCGCCCGCCCTCGCGACCCCCATCGGTGCCCCGTTTGACGCTGCCTTCGGCGCTCGCGTCAGCACCCCCCCGGCTCTCGCCGCATTCTTCGTGCTCTTCGGCGTCTACGGCCTCCAGCGCGCCCTCACCGACGGCGTCGCCAAGGCCCTCGTCACCGACCTGAGCCCCTCGGACGCGAAAGCCACCGCGCTCGGCCTGCTCGACACCATCGCGGGCGTCGGCGTCCTTCTGGCCAGCGTCGTCGCCGGCATCCTGTGGGAAACGTTGGGCCCCGACACCACCCTCTGGTTCGGCTCGGCGTGCGCCGCGATCGCCACCCTAGGCCTGCTCGCCACTCCGCCGCCCGCACCAGCGAAACCGAGGACGTAGCCGATCAGCCTGCATCCGTTCCCGCGATCGACCCGGGCACGCCGCATCCCCTTCGCCGACGCGGCGGGCCGACCCGTTTACTTCACTCCCTCCAGCGCGGCCCTCAGATCTTCCAGGAAGCCCTCGCCCCGCGCCGGCACGACCGAGCGCACCAGGCCCGTGTGATCGACCACCACCGCCACGGCGCGCACGGCCTCCGGGCCGTCGATCGCCACGAACCGCCCCAGCGTCGTCGCCGCCGAATACGACACGAACCCCGCCCCGCGCTGGATTGACTGCATCATCTCAACCGCGCGCGCCCGCGCCTTCCCGTCCGTCAACCGCGCCGCCGCGAGCATCCGGAACCCCACCCCACGCGCCCCCGCCGCATTGAGCGCCGCGTGGACAAACGGCACGGGGCCGCCATCCTGCCCGCCGGCATCGGGCGCCGCGTCAAAGATCACCAGCACGCACGTCTTCCCGGCGGGCACCAACGCCCCGGCTCGTTCACCGCCCCGCTCCGCGGGCTCCGCGATCAAATCCGGCATCGCCAAGCCCGCCCGCACATCCGGCGTCGCTGCCCGCAGGTCGCCCAGCGACCCCACCCGCTCCCGCCCGCGCAGGTCCGCCTCCAGCCGGCCCGCCGGTTCTTCAAGCCGAGTGATCCGCGCCGCCACCGTCGTCGTCACCCCGTCGCGTTCGCTCTTGGTCTCGGCGAACGTCAGCGCCGGCGGGCTGCCCACCGCCGCCACCCGCGCCCAGCAGCGCACCGCGCCCGCCCCCGATGACCCGGACAGCACCACCGCCGGCTTCCTTCCGTGCGATGCC
>CAZDYM010000016.1:0-18763 GCA_964509325.1 uncultured Phycisphaeraceae bacterium | reverse complement strand
CGTGCGTGCAGGGCGGCGAGCAGACGCGCCGCCAGCCGCGCGGGGGATCGGTGCAGCCGCGTGCAGCCGCGGGCGTCGAGTCGGATGGTGTCGGGCGGGTCGAGCGCCACCACGGGGCTGACGCGGAGCATGGCGTGGGCGAGGCGTGAGAGCGTGCGGGCCACGGCGTGATGATCGAAGGGTTCGACATGAAACCGACCCGCGGGGAGCAGAGCGCGGGCGTGGGCCAGCGTCATGCCTGGGTGGACGCCGCGGGCGATGGAGGCTGGGCAGCATGAGGCGACGGCCTCGCGCTGGTGCTCGACGGCGGTGAGAAGGACGAAGCGCGGTCGCTGGTCAGGCGCATGCTGAAACCGGTTCAAGACCGCGTCGGTGGGCAGGGTGGGGAAGTGAATGCAGAAGCGGGCCGGCATGGGATCGTTCGAGGATGAGTTCGAGTTCGGTGGGGTGGACCGTGCCGCGGGCCGCTTTGCATCGTGTGAGGCGGACGCGCCAGCGGGGTTGGTCGAGTTCGGTGGGCTCGGGCGTGACTTCCCAGCGTGTGGCGCAGGCGGAGAGTGCGTCGCGATCGGTCGGCGGGCGCGCGACCAGGGCGATGGTGCCCCCGGCTTCGGCGGCAAGTCTGAGGCGGCGCGACGCGGGCATGCCCAGGCCCGCTCCGTCGAGCACGACGACGACGCCGGGGCAGCGCAGGCAGGTGTCGGCGGCCCACAGACGCTCGGCGCTGGTCGGCGGGTCGACGAACAGCGCACGCTGGTGGCGAGCGGGATCGGCGCCCAGCAGGTGAGGCAGGGGCCGCACACGCCGGCCGATCCACACACTCCAGCACCCGCGCGGCGTGACACCGACAAGATGGGCCAGGATGGTCATGGGAGCGGCCCACTGGCGGGACGTGGCCGGCGTGGCCTGGTCGATCCACTCGTGTACGCCCGCGTACGCGAGGCCCCCTTGCAGGGCGTCGTCGGCACGCTCCCAGGTGGTGGGTAAGCGGAGTTGGCGACAGTCTTGAGCGGGGCCGACGGCGTGGGCGGCACCGGTTCGGCGCTCGAGTTCGCCGAGAAGCCGCCGCAGAGACTCGGCCCGCTCCTGAGCATTTGCTGAATCGGCTTGATGGGTGTGATTCCGCACCCATGGACGCTACATCACACCCAAACAAAAACAAGACATTTGTGCGGATCTGAGCGGCGTTTTGTGGGTTGATTGGAAGGATGCACCTGTTTGATAACTAATGAACTGACGGCCGGGTCCGCGGCGAACAAGGGGAAGCCGCGGCAGGGATGGGCTGAGGTCGGCGGGCGTGTATCAGACCGGGCTGCCTGCGCGACGCGGAGATGGTCTGATCCTCGCGGCAACGCCAGATTGCTCGGACGCGGCTTGTTCTCGGGTTGTGCCGTCCGCGGGTGCCGGCCGCGTGGAGCGCCGATCCGCGCCGGTCCGGCCCGAGGTTTCTCTTGGTGTGGCGGACGGGGCGGCGGGGGAAGCGTCGTGGCTGCGGCGCGGGGTGCGGAAGTCCGTTCGATGGATGACGGACGAAGGCGTCATGCGCTGCTGTGAGGCGGGCCGGGCCGGGCCGGGCCGCATCGGATTGATGACACCAACGCGGCGTGGCCAGTGATGGTCGGCTGTCGGCGTGCCCGAGCCGGATGGGGCGTCGGACCACGGCCCGCGGGTGAACCCCCTCGGCGGCGCCGCCGTGCCGGTGTCCGCTGCGCGGTGAGCTGGGGGCCCGACTCGCGACCGGCGCGGGGGTCGACCAAGGGGCTGACTGGACAGGCAGGGGCCGAGCGCCAAAGATGGATGCTCGCCTTCGGACGCGGCGGTGCGTGGGCGATCTCCCGGCCGAGTACCCAAGTGGTCCAAGGGAACGGATTGCAAATCCGTGATTCGTGGGTTCGAATCCCACCTCGGCCTTTCTTGAACCGCGTTCCCTGCTGGGGACGCGGTTTATCGTTATTCGCTGGCCCGAACCCGGCGGCGCCGACGCCGTAGAAGGCCCATGCTGTTCTTCATCATCGAGCGGTTCAAGCACGGCGACTACCGGGCGGTCGGGGCGCGTTTCCGGGAGAAGGGTCGGATGATGCCGCCGGGGGTGGAGTTCATCGCGAGCTGGATCACCCCTGACGGCGCGACGTGCTTCCAGGCGATGAGCGCGCCGTCGCGGGCGGAGCTCGATGCGTGGATCGGCAACTGGAGCGACCTGGTGGAGTTCGAGGTGCACGCGGTGGAGCACCCCCCGGAGTTCTGGGCCCGTGTCATGCCGGGGGGGTGATGCACACGGGATGGATCGCCGCGGCCCTGCGCGCGGCGGCGTCGATGGTGATGAGGCAGCCCGTCGCCTGGGGCTCGGCGTCGCTCACGTCCATGGCGATCGGGCGCTGCTGCACCATCACCTGGAGCACCTTGTCGACATCGCGCCCGAGCACGCTGCGCCGGCTGCCGCACATGCCCAGGTCGGTGATCGCGGCCATCTTCCCGTCGATGATGCGGGCGTCGGCGGTCTGGACATGGGTGTGGCTTCCCACCACGGCCACCACCCGGTTGGGCCACTGCTTGAGGCAGTGCCACATGACGGCGATCTTCTCGCTGGTGGCCTCGGCGTGAGCCTCCACGATCACCAGGGCGGCGGGTTCGCGTTCCGCGAGGCGGGCGACCTCGCGGTCGATGCACTCGAAGGGGTCGTTGGCGGGCATCGAGGTGTTGTAGAGCCGGCCCAGCACGGTGAGGACATGAAGGGAAACGGGTCCGGCGGGGGTGTCGACGGCTCCGACGCGCGAGACCGTCTTGCCGGGGGCCCTGCTGGAGAGGTTCGCCGGGCGTGCGATGGGCTCGCCGGGAGCGTCGAGGAGCGGGAAGATCTTGGACTCTTTGGCCCAGTGGTCGCCGAGGGTCACGGCGTCGGCGCCGCTCTCGCGCAGTTCGTGGTACTGGTCGGGGGTGAGGCCGCTGCCGTTCTTGCTGTTCTCGGCGTTGACGATGACCAGGCGTGCCGCGTGGGTATCGCGCAGGTCCTGCACGGCGCGCTTGAACACGCGGCGTCCGGCGGCGCCGACCACGTCCCCGAGAAAGGCCACGTTGAAGGTCGTCATGGGGCCAGCATACGCGCCGCTCGCGCGGGGCGGCCTCGCGAGCGTCCGCTCATGACTCGGGGCTGTCGCTGGTGCTCACTCGGCGCTCGGCGGGCTGGTAGCCGCCCTGCACGGGGCCGGATGACGCGGGGAGTTCGCCGCTGCTTGCCGATCCGGAGGCCACGCGGGCCCGGTTGGCGGCGTTGCCGGGGTTGACGGCGTTGGCCTCGTTCTCGATGTCGTTCATCCCCTTCTTGAACTCGACGATGGTTTTCCCGATCGAGCGTCCGATCTCGGGGAGCCTGCGTCCGAAGAGGAGCAGGCCGATGACGAGGATGATGATCCATTCCCAGCCGCCGGGGAGGCTGATGAACGCGAGCGAGTTCAAGGGAGTCGGCATCGGGGGAAGTCCTTTGCCGGGAGTGTAGGGGGGATGGGGAGAGCGGCGGGGTGCTCACGTGCCCACGTGATCGAGAGGGCGCGTGGTCGGGTGGTCGAGTGGACGCGCCGGGAGATCCGTCGCGTCACGGGGTCCGAGCCGGCTTCGCGGGCGCCGTGGTCCGGGGCTGTGTCCGGCGCCTCTCGACTGGGGCGCCTGAGCGCTCGGCGGCTTGGGCACTTGACCACTTCCGTCAGAGGTTTCCCAGACGGTCGGGGTTCTGTGGGTCACCCCGCCATGCGGTCCAGCCCGTGCTGCTTCATTTTCTTGTACAGCGTTGTGCGGTTGATGTTCAACTGGTCGGCGGTGGCCTGGCGGTTCCAGTCGTTGGCGCGGAGCGCCTTGAGCAGGATGCGTTTCTCGGGCTGCGCCAGCGCGATCTCGAGCGGCGTGGGCACCCAGGGCGTGTCGGGGGCGTCCACGGCTTCATCCGCCTGAAGGCCGGCCCGCAGGTGCGGCGCGAGAGAACGCCCGGCCACGCTGGTGGGGTCGTCGGTCACGTACGGGGGCAGGTCCTCGCGTGTCACGGTCGGGCGGGTGGCGAGGACGACGGCGCGTTCCATGATGTTCTCGAGTTCGCGCACGTTGCCGGGGTAGTGGTAGCGTTTGAGCAGGTCCAGCGCGTCCGGCGCGATCCCCAGCACCGTCCGCTGGTGGGTGCCGCAGTGCTTGCGGAGGAAGTGCTCGGCCAGCGCGGGGATGTCCGCGGGGCGGTCGCGCAGCGGCGGGAGCTCGATCTTCACCACGTTGATCCGGTAGTACAGGTCCTGGCGGAACAGGCCCTTGGCGACGAGTTCCTCGAGCGGCTGGTTGGTCGCCAGCACCACGCGGACATCCACCTCGGTGGTACGGGTCGAGCCGATGGGCTCGAAGCGGCGTTCTTGCAGGACGCGGAGCAGCTTCAGTTGCATGGCGGGCGACGCGGAGTTGATCTCGTCGATGAAGATGGTGCCGGTGTCGGCCGCCAGGAACTTGCCCTGCTTGTCGGTGTGGGCCCCGGTGAAGGCGCCCTTGACGTGCCCGAACAGCTCGGATTCGAGCAGGGTCTCGGGCACGCTGCCGCAGTGGATCTCGACGAACGGGCGTTTGGCGCGCGGCGACCCCTGGTGGATGGCGCGGGCCACGACGCTCTTGCCGGTGCCGCTCTCGCCCGTCATGAGCACGGTGATCTTCGAGGCGGCGACGGAGTGCACCATCTCGAACGCCTTGACCATCCGGTAGTCGGTCCCGATCAGCGCGCCCAGGCCGTAACGACCTTCGAGATTGGCGCGGAGTTGCGAGTTCTCGGCGAGCAGGGCCTGCTGGCGGAGGGCTTTCTCAAGGGAGAGCCGCAGTTCGGCGTCGACGACGGGCTTGGAGAGGTAGTCCATCGCCCCGGCGCGGATGGCTTCAACGGCGGACTCGATCGTGCCGTAGCCCGTCAGCATCAGCACGACGGTCTGCGGGTGCTTCTCTCGGACCTGGGCCAGAAGTTCCAGCCCGTTCATGCCGGGCATGTTGACGTCGGAGATGACGACGTCGAAGGGGCGCGCCGGGCTGTCCGGGCGGCGGTCGGGCCCGTCGGGTGGGGCGCCGAGTGCGCGCTGCGGAATGTCCGAAGCGCCGCTTGCGGCTTTGTCCAGAGCGATCAGGGCTTCCTCCGCGGTCAGGCACGCGGAGGCGTCGTGGCCCTCGGAACGAAGGAACTCCGCGAGGCTGTCGGCGACGATGGGGTCGTCGTCGACGATGAGGATGCGTCCCTTGGGGCCGGGGTCTGGTTTGGGGCGGGGCATGGGGATGGGGAAGGCGCGGAGGCACGGAGCGGTGGCGTGGGTGGACTCGGTGGCTACTCGCCCCAGTCATCGAGGGTCCATGGCGGGATGCCGGGGCGCGATGGCGTGGGATGGGGCGCGAGCGCGATGCTCGCGGTCCCGTGTCCGTGGTCGGTCGGGGCAGGGGCGTCGGCAAGGCTCAACGCCGGCTCGGTGGGCGGTGCCGCCGAGATGTTGCGGCGTCGCGCCGTCGTGATGCGGGGAATCGACGGCGGAGCATGTCGGTCTGGCCTCGCCATGTGGCGTGGGATCGACATGATCCGCGCTCGGGTTGAGGAGATGTGGTGATTTCTCAACGGCCGGCGCGCGGGGCTTTCGGCGGGACGTCGGCGGAAGGGCCGCTGCGGCTCGCGGGTGCCACCTACTGTGTGCGGCAGGTACCGAACCCGCACACGGAGGCCGGTCATCGATCCGCGGTTCGCACAACTCCCTCAGGCCTTGCGGGAGCGGGCGGTGATGGCCCGCCTGGGGCCCCGCGCTTCGATCCCCGCGCTGGTGGCCCACCCGGACGCGGGGTGGGATCGGGGCGGAGCCGCCGCGACGCCCCGGCCCGTGATGCTGTGGTTCCACGGGCGGACCGTCAGCAAGGAACTCGACCCGGGCCGGTATCTGCGCTGGCTCCGCGCGCCGGGCGCGACGCCCGGGAGTGCCGCGGGCTTCGCGGTGTGCGCCGTCGACTTGCCGGGCCACGGCGAGCGCTTCGACCCCGCGATGCAGGAGCCCTCGCGCACGCTCGACGTGGTGGCGGCGGCGGTCGACGAGATCGACGCCATCCTCGATGACCTCTCCTCGGCGCGGTGGAACGGCGTGTTCGATCTGGCGCGGGTGGGCATCGGCGGGATGTCCGCCGGCGGCATGGTCACGCTGGTGCGGCTGTGTGCGCCGAACCCGTTCAAATGCGCCGCGGTGGAGGCCACCAGCGGGGCGTTCGGGTTCATGGTGGAACGGGGGCTGTATGAGCCAGCGGCGGCGGCGCGGTTGGAACCGCTGCGCCGCCTCGCGGGGTGGCGGCCGGTGCCGCTGCTGGCTCTTCACTCGGAGGCGGACCAGTGGGTGCCGGTGTCGTCGATGCGATCGTTCCTCACCGCCCTGGCGGGCCGGTACCGCGAAGCCGGCGCCGATCCGTCCCTGATCGAGTTCAAGACGTGGGAATCGACCGGGGCGCCGAACGAGCACTATGGCTTCGGACGGGTTTCGAACGAGGCGAAGAGTGTGCAGTTGGAGTTTCTCATCAAGGCACTGGGCGATGGGGGCAAGAGGTGAGACGCGGGGGGGGCGCGAAGGTGCGAAGGTTCGAAGGTGCGGAGTCAAACGGGACGGCGTCCGTGAGAGAAGGGGTTGCCCGGAAGCGGCCGGGCGGTCACGCGGCGGGTTTGTGGTGATGCGTCGGTGGCTTTGAAGGAGGGTGCGAGATGGCGTCGGGGTCGTTCGCTCGTTGGGGGTCGGAGATCGACGAGGCGGCGCTCGAGCAGATGCGCTCGGCGATGCGGCTCCCCGTCGCCGTGGCGGGGGCCATCATGCCCGACGCGCACGTGGGCTACGGCTTGCCCATCGGCGGAGTTCTGGCCACGCGCGGGGCGGTGATCCCCTACGCCGTGGGGGTGGACATCGCGTGCCGGATGAAACTGAGCGTGCTGGACCTCCCCGTGTCGGTGTTCGAGCACGCGCACGAGATGAAGCGGCTGACCCGCGCCATCGAGGAAGAGACCCGCTGGGGCATGGGCTGCTCGTTCGAGGGCGGGGCCCGACGCCTCCACGACGTGATGGACGAGGACTGGACGGTCTCGCCGGTCACCCGCAGGCTCAAGGACAAGGCGTGGAGCCAGCTCGGGACCAGCGGGAGCGGCAACCATTTCGTCGAGTTCGGGGTCCTGACGGTGGGGCCCGCGGCGGGGCCGCCCGACGGCCCGCCCGGCGTGACCGCGATTCCCGCGCCCGGCACCTACGTGGCGCTGCTCTCGCACTCCGGCTCCCGCGGCACCGGCGCTTCGGTGTGCGACCACTATTCCAGGCGCGCGATCGAGTTGAGAGCGGGCGAGATCGATCCCCGGCTGAAGCACCTCTCGTGGCTCGACCTCGACTCGCCCGACGGGCGTGAGTACTGGGACGCGATGGAGTTGATGGGCAAGTACGCCTCGGCGAACCACGCGCTGATCCACCGGCACATCGCGCGGCGTCTGGGCGCGGAGGTGCTCGTGGAGATCGAGAACCACCACAACTTCGCGTGGAAAGAGCGGCACCCGACGCCTGAAGGAGAGGAAGAGGTCGTGGTGCACCGCAAAGGGGCGACGCCCGCCGGCGCGGGCGTCGTGGGGATCATCCCCGGCTCGATGGCCGCCCCGGGGTTCGTGGTGCGCGGGAAGGGCCACGCGCTGTCGCTGCGCTCGGCGAGCCACGGGGCGGGCCGGGTGATGAGCCGCACGAAGGCGAAGGAGGCGTTCCGCTGGGGCGACGTCCGTCGCGAGCTCGACGCGCTGGGGATCACGGTGCTGTCGGCGGGGATCGACGAAGCGCCCGGGGTGTACAAGGACATCCGGAAGGTGATCGCCGAGCAGAGCGACCTGGTGGACGTGCTGGCGCGGTTCGATCCCAAGCTTGTCAAGATGGCGCCCGAGGGGGAGAGGGCGGAGGACTGAAGGCACGGGAGCGCGGAGCGGTGGCGTCCGCTGTGGGCGTCGCGCGCGGCGCACCGCGGAGCGCGGCCCGAGACGCTCGTCACAGCCGCTTGGAGTAGTGGAACTCCGTCGAGTTTGACAGGTCGTGCAGGTCGCGCGTCAGCGAGCCGCGGACGTACCCGTGCCGCTCGTAGAAGCGGTGCCCGTCGAGGAAGCGCGTGTCGGACCAGAGTTCCAGGACGGCGCCGCCGCGGCGTCGGGCCTCCTGCTCGGCCCACCCGAGCAGCCGCGAGCCCAGGCCGGTGCCGCGATGCGACCGGGCGACGTAGAGCTTCTTGAGTTCGAACCGGTCCGGGGCTCCCAGCGGCACAAGCCCCGCGCTGCCGACCAGAGCCCCCGCGGGATCGAGCGCGCACCAGAAGGCGCCGCGCCTTTTCTCGTACGCCGAGGCGATCGCCCGGAGGTCCGGCTCCTCGCGGTCCACGTCGAGCACGCAGCCGGGGTACTCCGACCAGACGGCCCCGATCAGGTTGATGAGCCCGGCGGCGTCCTCGTCGCGGGCGGGGCGGACGAAGCACTCGCTCAGCCGGCTGGGCCTCTTCGGCGCCGACCCGGCGGGCGGCGTGATCGGGCGCGACATGATCGCGCTCACGTAGTTGGTGTAGGGCCACCGCCAGTGCTCGACGGTCCGGAAGCCGCGCTTCTCGTAGAACTTCATCAGGCCCGTGTCGGGCGACGCCATGCTCAGGGCCAGTTCGGCCATGCCCATCTCCGCCGCCCTTGCCTCGACCGCGTCGATGAGCCTGCCCCCGATGCCCGCGCCCTGGGTCTCGGGATCGACCGCCAGCAGCGAGAAGTGCGCCACCCCGGGGAGCAGGAAAAACGGCGGGAACGACGCGGTCTCGACCTCCTGGAACAGGATGGTCCCCACGAGCCGCTCCCCGTCCTTCGAGTGGGGCGAGGGCGTGACGGCGACGAAGCACTCCCCGCTGTAGGCCCGCTCACGCGTCTGCTCGACGCTCTGGCGTCCGGCCAGCGGCTTCAGGCCCATCTCCACCTGCTTCGCGTACGCGCGGTGCAGCAGAGCCGTCAGCGTCTCGAGCGAGTCGGAGGCGCGGAGCGTGCGGACGGTGATCGGCGGCGGTGGGGGCGCGGTGGTCAAGGCTCGGATGGTACCGCCGGCCCCCGGGCCCCACCTCGCACGCCCAGCAACGGCGCGAGGTACCTCCCCGTGAAGCTCCCGGGCGTTCGGGCGACCTGCTCGGGCGTGCCCGACGCGACCACCCGCCCGCCGCCCTGCCCGCCCTCGGGGCCGAGATCGACGATCCAGTCGGCGGTCTTGATGACGTCCAGGTTGTGCTCGATGACGATGAGCGTGTTGCCGGCGTCGGCGAGGCGGTTCAGCACGTTGATCAGTTTGCGCACGTCCTCGAAGTGCAGGCCGGTGGTGGGCTCGTCGAGGATGTAGAGGGTGCGGCCGGCGGAGCCCACGCCGTCGACGGCGGCGACCTGGCCGAGTTCGGTGGCGAGCTTGATGCGCTGCGCCTCCCCGCCGGAGAGCTGCGTGCTGGGCTGGCCGAGCGTGATGTAGTCGAGGCCGACGTCGTGCAGGCACTTCACGAAGCGGGCGATCCTGGGGTGGTTCTCGAAGAACTCGACCGCCTCCTCGACGGTGAGGTTGAGAACATCGGCGACGCTCTTGCCGCGGTACAGCACCTCGAGCGTCTCGCGGTTGTACCGCGTCCCCTTGCACACCTCGCACTCCACGAACACGTCCGGCAGGAAGTGCATCTCGATCTTCTTCACGCCCTGCCCCTGGCACGCCTCGCACCGCCCGCCCTTGACGTTGAACGAGAACCGCCCCGGCTCGTACCCGCGGATCTTGGCCTCCTTGGTCTGGGCGAACACGCGGCGCACGTCGTCGAAAAGACCCGTGTACGTGGCGGGGTTGCTCCGCGGCGTGCGCCCGATCGGCGTCTGGTCCACCTCGATGATGCGGTCGATGTCCTTCAGCCCGGTCACCTTCGCGTGCGCCCCCGGCTTGACGCGCGAGCCGAGCAGATGCTTCTTCGCGGCCAGCAGCAGGATGTCGTTCACCAGCGTGGACTTGCCCGAGCCGGAAACACCCGTGACGCACACAACGCCGCCGAGAGGGAACGCGGCGTCGACCCCCTTCAGGTTGTTCGCGGCGGCGCCCTTCACGACGATGGCCCGCTTCTCGGTCAGCGCGCGGCGTCGCGCGGGCACGTCGATCCGCAGGCGCCCGCTGAGGTACTTGCCCGTGAGGGAGTCCGGGTGCCGTTCGACCTCCCCGGGCGTGCCCTGCGCCACCACCCGACCGCCGTGGACCCCGGGGCCGGGGCCGATGTCGAGCAGGTGGTCGGCGTGCCGGATCATGTCCTCGTCGTGCTCGACGACGATGACGGTGTTGCCGATGTCGGTGAGGTGGCGCAGGGTCCGGATCAGCCGGTCGTTGTCGCGCTGGTGCAGGCCGATGGTCGGCTCATCGAGCACGTAGCACGCGCCCACCAGCCCGCTTCCCACCTGCGTGGCGAGCCGGATGCGCTGCGCCTCGCCGCCGGACAGCGTCGCGGTCTTGCGGTCCAGCGAGAGGTACCCGAGCCCGACGCTGGCGAGGAAGCCCAGGCGCGACTTCACCTCACGCAGGATGGGCTCGGCGATCCGCTGCTGCTCGGCGCTGAGGGTCAGCGAATCGACGATCCGGCGCGCGTCCTCGATGTTCAGCTTCGTGAAGTCCGCCAGGTTCAGCCGGCGCCCGGCGGCTTTGTCCGAGGCGGCGCACCACAGCCCGTGCCGGCGGCGCTCGTCAACGACTTCCCGGGGCAGGGGCTCGGCGCCCTCCAGCGCCACCGCGAGCGACTCGATCCGCAGCCGGTCGCCGGCGCAGACCTTGCAAGGCGTGGTGCTCATGAACCCGCTGAGCCACTCCTTGACGCTCTCGTTCTCGGTGGTGCCCCACCAGTGGGTGATGTTCGGGATGACCCCCTCGAACTTCGCCTTGTACTTCGCTTTGTCGGCCTCGGTGGTGCCGTGCAGCAGGATGCGGAGCGCGTCGGGCGGGAACATCCGGACGGGCTGGGAGAACGAGACGCCGAAGTCCTTGCAGAAACGGCGCAGCTGCCGATTGAACCAGGCCCGGACCGGCCCGTTCTTGGCCCACGCCACGACCGCGCCGTCTTCCAGGCTCAGCGCGTCGTTGGGGATGACCAGGGCCTCGTCGAACTCCATCAGCGTGCCCAGGCCGTCGCACCCCTTGCACGCGCCGAACGGCGAGTTGAACGAGAAAAGCCGCGGCTCAAGTTCCTCCAGCGCGCACTCCGGGTGCTCGGGGCAGGAGAACTTCTCGCTGTACACCGTGTCGCGCCAGCCGCCTTCCGACGAGGGGTCTTCCGCCGAGATGATCACCACGCCGTCGGCCATTTTGAGCGCCGTCTCGACGCTCTCCGCCAGGCGCTGGCGTGCCTCGGGCTTCACCACGATGCGGTCGATGACCGCCTCGACGGTGTGCTTCTCGTACCGTCCCAGGCCGAGCGGGTTCTCGCCCCCCTTGGTGAGCGCTTCGCGCACGTCGATGATCTCGCCGTTGACGCGGGCCCGAACCAGCCCTTGCTTGAGGAACCCCTCGAGCACGTCCTTGTGAAACCCCTTCTTGGCCCGCACCACGGGCGCGATGACCATCAACCTGGTTCCCTCGGGCATGGCGCTGACCACGTCGGTGATCTGCGACGGGCTGCTCGCGGCGATCGGCTTGCCGCAACGCTCCTTCACCGCGCCGTCCTTGCTCACTTTCACCGGCGCCCAGCACGTCGGCCTGCCGCAGCGGGCGAAGAGCAGGCGCAGGTAGTCGTAGATCTCCGTGCTCGTGGCGACGGTCGAGCGCGGGTTGTGCCCGCTGGTGCGCTGCTCGATGGCGATGGTCGGCGGCAGCCCCTCGATGTCGTCGATATCCGGCTTCTTGAGCTGATCGAGAAACTGGCGCGCGTACGCCGACAGCGATTCCATGTACTTCCGCTGCCCTTCGGCGAAGATCGTGTCAAACGCCAGCGACGATTTCCCGCTGCCCGAGAGCCCGGTGATCACCACCAGCCGGTCGCGCGGGATGTCAACGTGGATGTTCTTGAGGTTGTGCTCGCGGGCCCCGCGCACGCGGATGAAACGTTTGTACTCCGAGCGAGGGGCGAGGCCGTTCGCGCCGGGCGACGCGCCGGCTTGAGCGGGAGGGGAGGCGACGCTCCGACGCTCGCCGCTCGACCCGTTGCCGCGCTCGGGCTTTGGTTCGATGGCGGCGTCGGCGCGTCCTTGCGTGGGGGGGGGCATGGTGGGCTCTTCGTCTCCTCGACCGCCGATGTGGGCGTGTGAGGGGAATGATAGGGTGGGTGATGGCTCCCGTCTCGATCATTCCCCATGCGTCAGGGACGGCTGTCACGGCCCGGCTCGGGGGACACACGCGGGTCCCTCGCGTTCGGGGCTCCTTTACCCCTGCACGGGCAGGGTCGCCACCAGGTTCTCCACGATGGCGTCTGTTGACAGGCCCTCGGCGTCGCCCTCGAAGTTCAGCAGCACGCGGTGCCGCAGCGCCGGGAGGGCCGCCGACTTGATGTCCTCGATGCTCGCCGCCGCCCGACCCTCCACGAGGGCCCGGCACTTCGCCGCCAGCACCAGCGCCTGCGCGGCCCGCGGGCTCGCGCCCACCCGCACGAACTTCTTCACCTGCGGCGTCGCGAACGGGCTGTCCGGCCTCGGGTGCGTTGCGAGCACCAGGCGCACGGCGTAATCCTGCACGTGGTCCACCGCCGCCACCCGCCGAACCAGCGCCTGGTGGGCGAGGATCCGTTGAGCGTCGAGCACCGGCGTGACTTCTTCGGCGCGGGTCTGCGTGGTCCGGCGCAGGATCTCGTTCAGGTGCTCCCTGGACGCGTAGCCGACGTTGAGTTTGAAGAAGAACCGGTCGAGCTGCGCTTCGGGGAGCGGGTACACGCCCTCCTGCTCGATCGGGTTCTGCGTGGCCATGACGAAGAACGGTTCGGGCAGCCTTCGGGTCTGGCCGCCGGCGGTCACGCTGCGCTCCTGCATGGCTTCGAGCAGCGCGGACTGCGTCTTGGGCGTGGCGCGGTTGATCTCGTCGGCCAGCAGCAACTGGGTGAACACCGGCCCGGGCTCGAACACGAACTGCTTCCCCCCGCCGGCGCCGACATCCCGCACCACCGTGGTCCCGGTGATGTCGGCGGGCATGAGGTCCGGCGTGAACTGGATGCGCCGAAAGTCCAGCGCCAGCACCCGGGCCAGGGTGCGGACCAGCAGCGTCTTGCCGAGGCCGGGGACGCCCTCCAGCAGCGCGTTGCCGGAGCAGAACAGGCACGTCAGCACCCCGTCGATGATCTCACGGTTCCCCACGATCACGCGGGCGATCTGCTCCCGCGTGGCGGCGAAATCGGCGCGGAACTGTTCGACCTGGGCGCGGGCTTGTTCGGTGGATTCGGGCATGGGCAGTTCCGGAGCGGGAGCGAACAACGGGCGGTCGTGCCACAGACCCGTGCGACATTCGGTGCTTGCGGCCGCGGCCCGGCTCGCGTTCGAGAGTGGCTTGGGTCAGCACGGGCCCGAGGACGACGGGGCCGTGGCCCGGACTGAGAACACCCGGGCCGCGTGCGGCGGCACGCCGGACCATGGTAGCGTTGCAGGCGATGACCGATCCGGCCCACCCGCCCGATGGCCAGCGGCCCTTTGTCTCCCGCGCGGGAGAGAAACTCGCCCACGCGCTGCGGGTCTTCGACCTCCCGGTCGCGGGGCTTGTCTGCGCCGACTTCGGCTGCAACGTCGGCGGCTTCACCGACTGCCTGCTCCGTGCCCACGCCGCCCGGGTCTTCGCGCTCGACACGGGCTACGGCGTGCTGGATTGGCGCCTCCGCAACGATCCGCGCGTCACCGTGATGGAGCGCACCAACGCCCTGCACGCCCAGCCGCCCCCGAGCGTGCCCCAGGGTGTCGATCGGGTCTTCATCGATCTCGCCTGGACGCGCCAGAGACTGAGCATCCCCGCGGCGCTCCGCTGGCTGAAGGCGGGCGAGTCGGCGCGCATCGTCACGCTGGTCAAGCCGCACTATGAGGCCGAGGGCGTGGGGATCGGACTCCCCCGCGGCGGACGCGCCGTGCTGGACGAGGCCGACGCGGAGCGGGTGCTCGGGCTTGTCGAGGCGGACATGCCCGGCCTGGGCGTGCGGGTGCTGGGGCGGACTCGCTCGCCGATCGTCGGGGGGTCCAGGACCAAGGGGAACATCGAGTACCTGCTGCTGCTGGGCCGGGCCGGCGGATAGACTCGCGTCATGACCGTCTCCTGGTGGCGCCGAGCGCCGTCTCCCTCTCGCCTCGACGTGCCCGTCGCGGTGGTCGGCGCGGGCGTCGCCGGGCTCTCCGCCGCCCTCCACCTGCAAGACATGGGCTTTGGTGGCGTGCTGCTGGAGAAGCACGGCGTGGGCTCCGGCGCGAGCACGCGGAACGCGGGATTCCTGATGCGCGGCGCCGCCGACAACTACGCCCTGGCGTGCCGCCAGCACGGCCGCCCCCTCGCCGCGACGCTGTGGCGCTGGACCGAAGAGAACCTGGCGATGCTCCGGGCGCGCGGCGTGGAAAGACTCGCCTCGTACGCGCCGCGCCCGTCGTGCCTGCTCGCCCCCGAGCCGGCCGAGGTCGCGGAGCTCCGTGAGTCGCTCGACCTGCTGCGCCGGGACGGCTTCGAGGCCGGTTGGGTCGAGGCCGGCGCGGGGAACGACCGCGTGCTCGGCCCGGGTGGCGCCGGGCTGGGTGGCCTGATCAACCCCCACGACGCCGTCGTCAACCCGCACGAACTGCTGGCGTTTCTCCGCGCGCGCCTGACGTGGCCGATTCTTGAGATGCACGAGGTCGCGGAGGTTCGCGCGGAAGGCGGAGGCGTGGAGCTCCGCACCCCGGGCCTGCTGGTGCGTTGCGGGCGGGCCATGCTGTGCCTGAACGCGTATGCCGCGCTGCTCATCCCCGGCTTTGAACGCCTGGTCGAGCCCAACCGGGGCCAGATGCTTGCGCTGCACGCCACCGAGTCGGAGCTCCCGCTCCAGTTTGCCTACTACGCCAACCGCGGCTCCGAGTACTTCCGCCGCGCCGACGCCGACACCGTGGTGGTGGGGGGGAAGCGCACCACGCAGCGGGACGCGGAACGGTCCTGGGACGACCGCACCACCGGGGAGATTCAGGTGGCCCTCGAAGACTTCGCCGCGGGCCTTTTCGGTGTTCGCTTCCCCGTCAAGGCCCGCTGGGCCGGCACCATGGGGTTCACCCCCGACCATCTCCCCCTCATCGGGCCCGTCCCCGGCGCGGGCGAAGGCGTGTGGTTCTGCGGCGGGTTCACGGGCCACGGCATGAGCCTCGCCCACCGCGCCACGCTGTGCGCGGCCCGCATGATGGTCGGCGCGGCGGGCGAAACCAACCCGTTCCCTCTCACTCGGCTGATCGGCTGAGCGCGATCGCCCCGCCCTGTGCGCGGCGGCTCTCCGGGCCCGAGCCACCTAACCTCCAGCGCATGTTCGAATCGTTCTTCAACGTCGTGCTCATTCTGCTGGGTTTCGGCCTGGTGATCGTGGTCCACGAACTCGGCCACTTCCTCGCGGCGCGGTGGGCCGGCGTGCGTGTCCACGCCTTCGCCGTCGGATTCGGCCCCGCGATCGCTTCGTGGCGCAAGGGCATCGGCCTGCGGACGGGTTCGAGCGAAGCCGAGTACCTGGCCCTCGTGTCCCGGGCCGGCGGAGCCACCCCGACCCGCGCCGACGCCGACGCCCACCTCGATCGCTTCGCCGCGGGCACGGTTCGCGGAGTCTCCCCCACGGAGTACCGCCTCAACTGGTTCCCCTTCGGCGGCTACGTCAAGATGCTCGGGCAAGAAGACGCCAACCCCGCGGCGCAGTCCTCCGCCCCGGACAGTTACACGAGCGTCCCGGTCTGGAAGCGGATGATCATCATCAGCGCCGGCGTGGTGATGAACGTCGTTCTCGCCGCCGTGCTGTTCGTCATCGTGTTCATGGCGGGCATGCGCGAGGTCGCGCCCGTCATCGGCCAGGTGGTCCCCGCCAGCCCCGCCGCCAAGGCCGGCCTGCGCGAGGGCGACGTCGTGCGGTCCATCGACGGCCGGCCCGCCGTCAGCTTTTCCGACCTTCAGATCGCCACCGCCATGGCGGGCCGCGGCGACACGGTGCGCATGGAGGTCGAGCGCGCCGGGCAGACCGTCGAACTCGGCGTTCAGCCGGTCGAGGGCGGCGTCATGCGCCTCATGCAGATCGGCGTCGGGCCCGCCTCCTCACGCAAGGTCTTCGCGAAGCCCGCGCGCCCAAGCGAGCGACGCATCGCCGATGAGATCATGGCCGGTATCGGCTTCGACGCCGTCCCCTACGGCTCGACCCTCGAGAGCATCAACGGCGTGCCCATCCCGGATCCGTCGCCGGGCGGTGTCGCCACCCTTGAGCCGCTCCACCTGGCCACGCTGGATTCCGGCGGGCGCGAGCTCGCCCTTGGGTTCCGGGGCCGCGACGGTCAGTTCGTCTCCGTCACGATGAAGCCCGAGGCGGAGTACCCGCGGGCCTTCGCGCAGGTCGAGGGCCGCGACCCCGTCGAGGCCACCCACGTGCTGGGCCTGATGCCGCTGATGAAGGCCGACGCCGTTACCGAGGCGGGCAAGTCGGCGGGCATCGTGCCGGGCGACGTGTTCGTGAAGGTGGGAGAGCACGAGTATCCGGACATCGCCACGGCGGTGTCGGCCATCCGCGCCGCCGCGGGCGGGAAGATCCCGCTGGTCATCGAGCGAGCCGCCGGACCCGATGGGCCCCGGCGCGTCAGCCTGAACGCCGACGTCTCGAAAGAAGGGACCATCGGCTTCAACATCCGAGAAGCGACGGAGACCGCGCGCGTGGCCTGTGTGCGGGCCAAGTGGAGCGACAGCGCCGCGGCCCCGATCGTCCCCGCTTTTGAACTGCCCGGCGGCGCCGTGATCACCAGAGTCAACCAGCGTGCCGTTTCCGATTTCGCCATGCTGCGCGAAGCCATGAAAGCCGCCGCCGCCGAGGTCGCGCCCGGCGCGGCCCCGACCATCTCGCTGACGCACCGTTCGGACGGGGGATCCGGGGGGGCCGGGGAAGCCGGGGGGGCCGGGGGATCCGGGGGATCCGGGGGCGTGCAAGACCTTCAAGCGGCGGAGCAGACCGTCGTCGTCCGCCTGACCCCGGCCCAGGTCGAAGCCCTGGCGCGCGTTACCTGGCGCGTTCCCCCGCAGGTGGACGCCGTCTTTCAGCCGGCCCAAGTCGTCGTCAAGGCCGATGGCCCCGCCGACGCGCTGATGATGGGCGTGGCCAAGACCAAGCGCGTGCTGGTGATGACGTACCTGACGTTCCTCCGGCTGTTCCAGGGCACCGTGAAGGTCGAGCACCTCAAGGGCCCGGTGGGGATCGTCGATCTCGGCTCCCGCTTCGCCGAGGAGGGCTTCGTCTACGTGCTGTTCTTCCTCGGCCTCATCAGCGCGAACCTGGCGGTGGTGAACTTCCTGCCGCTGCCCATCGTTGACGGCGGGCTGTTCCTGATGCTCTGCTACGAAGGCCTGGCGCGCCGCCCCGTGCCCGTGCGCGTCCAGAACGCCGTCACGATGGCGGGCCTGGCGCTGATCGGCACCATGTTCATCATCGTGACGTTCAACGACATCATGAGCCTGGCGCGGTAACGGACCCCGCGTCGCCCGTCATCGGGGCACCGTGATTGTCCCGACGTTTGCCGCCTGCCAGGTGCCGGTGCGCGGGTCGAAGCGCACGCCCTCCGCGGTCGTCGTCGCGCCGGTCTGCAGGTCCTCGACGGTCACGGGCCGCTCGGCGGTGCCGGAAACCAGCACCTCGCCCGCCGTGCTGTCGTACGACAACGCCGAGCCCACCAGCCGCGCGCGCGGGTGTTTCACGAACACCCCGCCCTCGGCCGACACGCGCGCCAGCCTCGGCGTCTGATCCGGGTCATCCGCGCCGGGCCAGGTGAGGTCGAGGGCCAGGGCGCCGGCCTCCAGCAGCATCGCCTCGCCCGCGCCGGGCGCCAGGTGACGCACCCGCACGTCCCGCTCCAGCCGCAGCGTGCCGGAAGGGCGGAGCGTGTCGAGCGACCCGGTCCACTCGATCACGCTGGTCCCGCGGAGTGTCTCGAACGTTCCCCCGTCGTCCGCCGCCGTCGGCGCGGCGTCCCCGGGCCGCCGGTTATCCAGGATGATCCGCCCCGCCCCGGGCACCCGCATTTCCTTTGAGACCGGCAGCACCGTGAGCGACGGCGCGCGAAGGTTCAGCAGGCCTTCCAACTCGGTGCCGGCCGGTGCTCCGGGCTTCGCCCGCCGCGCGTCGACCTCCACGAAGTTCGCCCCGCCCTGCTCGGTCCCGGCCCGCTCGAGCGTCACTTCCTCGAGCGTGGACTTCCCGCCCAGCGAGCCGATGCGCACGCGGGCCCGGTCGGCGGTGGCCTTGTAGAAATCCCTCCCGCCCGCCTGCCCGAGCGCCACCACGCGCCCGTCGAGCGTCGCCACGCCGGTGGTTTCGTCGAAGGTCATCTCCCGCAGCCACTCGATCCCGAGGGTCTGCGTGCCGTCGGGGCTTTCGCCGCGGTACCGCCCCACGCCGGGGCCCGGCACGCGCACCGTCCGCGCGGCCCCGTCGAGATTAATGCGTTCCGCGCTCAGGCTCTGCGGCGGTTCGGCGGCGGAGTCGCTCCCGCCGGGCCCGCCCGGCGCGCCGGCACCGCCAGAAATCTCCGCCGGGTTCTGCCTGGTCC
>CAZDYM010000015.1:0-19837 GCA_964509325.1 uncultured Phycisphaeraceae bacterium | reverse complement strand
CGCTGCGTGTTCGCGCCCACGATCCGCCAGCCCGCCGCCCGTGCCTGAGAAAGCGCCGGCAACAGCAGGCCGATCAGGAGCGCGATGACGGCGACAACAACAAGCAGTTCGACGAGCGTGAAGCCGCGCCGAGTCCGCGGAACAGAGCGGTTCATCATGGCACCTCAAGAGACCGGGGGTCGATTTTCAGGCTGGCGGAGTCGAGCTGCTTGGACCGGATCGCCGCGCCCAGTGTTCCCGCGAAGTGTTCGTCGATCTTGTACTTGCCCGGGGAAGCCTCGTAGATTGGATAGAGCGCCGGCTTCCCGTCGTCCGACTTCATGGGGATGTCCGTGATCCGACTCCGCGAGATGGTGACCCGCTCCCCGGTGATGACGTTGACGAACTTGACCGAATCAGGGATCGGCGGCTTGTTGCTCGCGATGGTCCACCAAACACCCGCGATCAGCGCGATCGGCCCGAGCACCAAGATGACTTTCTTCAACTTTTCCATGGGGATCTGCCTGGGCCGTGCCCGTGGGGAACGGAGTGTATCCGCCGCCACCTTTGACTACAAACCCCTGTGGGCAAGGTGTTTGCGACCGATTTGCCTCACCTGATCTTTACACGTTCCGGCTCCTCCTCAACCCGGAAGCGGGGACAGGTCGGCGTGGCCGGCGTCTCCCCCCTCACCCGCCCCGCGACAACGCCGCGATCGGCGTCGATCCATCGGGGGCCGTGCGTCGAGTGGCTGGGGCGCGTGTCGTCGCCGTCGGGTGGGCCGCCCCGCTCACCGCCTGAACGGGTCCTCGTCCAGCGCCCCCCCGTTGGTCGCGATCACCCGCCGATACCACTCGAAGGAATCCTTCGGCGTGCGGCGCTGCGTCGGATAGTCCACGTGCACCAGCCCGAAACGCTGGCGGTACCCGTTCTCCCACTCGAAGTTGTCCAGGAACGACCAGTGGAAGTACCCGCCGACCTCGGCGCCGTCCGCCACGGCCCGGCGCAGCGCGATGAGGTATCGGCGCGTGAAATCGATCCGCTGGGGGTCGTGGACCTTGCCGTCGGCGTGGACCCAGTCCATCGCGCTCAGGCCGTTCTCCGTGATGTAGATGGGCAGGCGGTAGCGACGCCACAGTTCGAGGGGGCCGAGGTGGAGCGACTCGGGCTCGACCGGCCAGTCGAGCTGTGTCTTGGCGTGCCCGATGGGGCGCTCGGCCACCTCGACGCCCGGCATGGCGTGGAGGCTCGGGGTGGAGCAGATCGTCGTGACGGAAGCCTGCGTTGCGGAGGCGCCGGCGTGTGCCGGTACGGACTTCGGCGGCCCGGCGTCGCGGTCCTCGGGGCCCGAACGGGCCGCGCGGACCAGCGTGCCGTTGTAGATGTTCACGCCGTAGAAATCGAGCGGGGCCTTCATCATCTCCATGTCTCCGGGCCGCGCCTTCGGCGCCGCGTCGCCGTAGACGCGGAGCCCGTCTTCCGGATAGCCCCCGAGGATGATCGGATCGGCGTACCAGGCGTTGTTCCACAGGTTGGCGCCGCGGACGCCGTGGGTCCAGCGCCGGGCCGCGGCATGGTCTTCCTCGGAATCGCTCGCCGGGATGCCGATCACGCCGCAGGGGGCCCAGCCGACCTTCGGCGTTTTCCTGGCGTGGGCGCGGATGACGCGCACGCTCTCGCCGTGGGCCATCAGCACGTGGTGCAGGGCCGCGAGCCTTTCCTTGAGCGTCAGATTCGTCCCCGGCGCCTGCGGGCCCATGTCGGGCCCGCCGCCGATGAAGATGTGCGGCTCGTTGATGGTCATCCAGTGGGTCACGCGGTCGGAGAGCCGCTCGACGACGACGCGCGTGTAGTCGGCGAACCACCGGATGCTCTCCCGCACGTTCCACCCGCCGCGGTTGAACAGGGCCATCGGATAGTCCCAGTGGAACAGCGTGACCCACGGCGTGACGCCCGCGGCGAGCAGTTCGTCCACCAGTCGGTCATAAAAGCCGAGCCCCGCCGCGTTCACCGCTCCGGCCCCACCGGCTCCCTCCGGCATGACCCGGGTCCACGAGATGCTGAAGCGGTAGGCGTGCAGGCCGAGGGCGCTCATGAGGGCGACATCCTCGGGATACCGGTGGTAGTGATCGCACGCCACGTCCCCGGTGTGCCCCTGCCAGATCGGGACGCCGTCTCGCCTGTCCCGGCAGTACGAATCCCAGACGGACGGGCCGCGCCCGTCGGCGTCGGAGCCGCCCTCGATCTGGTACGCGCTGGTCGCGGCGCCCCACACGAAGCCCGCAGGGAACGGATGATTCGAGTTGGTCGTAGGCAAATCGGGCTCCGGATGGTGGGGTGGTGCGCTGAGGCTTGACAGACCGGATGATAGCCCGGACAATGCAACCGATTACATGAGCCAAAAACACACTCTTCTCGGCGTCGCCGCCGCCGCCCTCGCCGCGGCCCTTCTCGCCCCCGTCGCTCACCCGCAGAACGACCGGAGCGTCCCGCCGCCCGAGCGGGCCGAGGCCGCGCCCGGCGCGCCGCGAGAGCCCATTGTCATCGACGACTTCAGCGACCCCGCGCGGTGGATGGTCGTCGCCTCCGACGGCGTGAGAGGCAAACTTTCGCGCGTCGAGGTCGCCGACCCCGACGGCGGCGCCCCCGCGAACGCCCGCCACGCCCTCCGCATGGACTTCGACTTCCAGCGCGGCAGCGGCTACTGCATCGTCCGGCGCGAGTTCGATCCGCCGCTGCCGCTCCCCACGAACTACCGCATCGGGTTCCACCTCTCGGGCGCCTCCGCGACGCCGGCGACGGGCGACACCGCGCGGGGTTTCATCAACGATCTGGAGTTCAAGCTGTACGACCAGACCGGGGACAACGTGTGGTGGGTCCGCACGCCGGACTTCCACTACGAGCCCTCTTGGAGCGTCCTTCGCTACGTCAAGCGCCAGCTCGATTTCGCCTGGGGCCCCGGCGCAGGCCGCGTGCCGCTGGAGCGTGTGAGGGCCATCGAGTTCGCCGTGACTTCAAGCGCCGCCGGCGCGGCGAGCGGGGTCGCCGGCGCGGGGCACATTCTGCTGCGTGAACTGCGGCTCGAGCCCTTGGGGGTGTCGTCGCTGCCGGAGGGGTCGGCGATGCTCCGCGTCAACGGCGGGGCGGATCGGGAGATGCAAGGGGGAGAGGCCCGCGACCTGCTGCTGCGGGCCGACGACGCCGGGAAGTGCACGCTGCACGTGGACTTCCGCGGGCCCGCCCCGTTCGGCGGCTTCGGGATCGAGTGGGTCGCGGGCGACGCCCGCGCGCACGCCACGGGTGAAATCTCGCTCGATGGAACGATCTTCGAACCCTGGATCACGCCGCGGACGAAGCGCCACGGCGACCCGCTGCTCCTGCCCTACCGCGGCGCGGAGGCGTCCAAAGTCAAACTCACGTTCGATCTTCAAGGCGCGAAGGAGCGGACCGTCCGCCGCCTCTTTCTTCTGCCGCGTGACGCGGGGTCGAACCCCAACGCCGCGCGCCGCGTGATCGCCCGGATGTCGCCGCGCGGCTGGTACCCGCGGCAGTTCCTCGAGGAGCAGGTCACATGGAGCGTGTTCGGCGCGCCCGGTTCCGAGTTCGAGGGCCTGCTCTCGGGCGACGGGGCGGTCGAGATCTCCAAGTTCGGCCGCACCGTCGAGCCCATGCTGTGGATGGACGACCGGCTGTGGACCTGGGCCGATTTCGAGGGCTCGTTCTCACTCGCCCAGGGGCGGCTGCCCCTGCCGCGCACGCACCTCAAGGTCGGCGACACGGGCCTCACCATCGACGTGGAGCCCTGCGTCATCCGTGAGAATGACGCCGACGGCGTGGCCGTCCGATACCGCGTGAACAACCGCTCCGACGCGGCGAGATCAGGCAGGCTGCTGCTGGCGTTGCGGTCGTTCCAGGTGCTTCCCGCCTGGCACACGTTGAACGGCTCGGGCGGGGTTTCGGCGGCGTCGCCCGGGCAGGTCGCCGTCGGGGTTGCTTCCAAGGAGAAGGCAACGATCTCGGTCGGCGCGGATCACCTCGCATCGTGCACGGGCGCCGCAGCCGTCGAACCCCTCGGCGGCGAGCACGACATCGTCGAGCAGCTCGCACACGGTCACTTTGACGCCGCCCCCGGCGCGCGCGGGGCCGCACCCCTCGACTCCGCCGCGATGGTCCTCGACTTCGGTCTTGAGCCGGGTCAGAGCCGGTCCTTCTGGGTCCGCGCGCAATCGGGCGGCGTGCCGCCGTCCGTGCCCGCCCCCGAGGCCCTTGACCGCGCCGCGGAACAAGTCACCGCATCGTGGCGGGAGCGCCTCTCCCGCGTCGCCATCGATCTGCCCCCGATCGCGCAGGACCTCGAAGACACCTTCGCCGCTCAGATCGGCTGGATCCTCGTGAACATGGACGGCCCGGCCATCCAGCCCGGCTCGCGGACCTACGACCGCACCTGGATCCGCGACGGCGCCCTGACCGCCACCGCGCTGCTCTACACCGGGCACCACGAAGAGGTCCGCGCGTTCCTCGACTGGTTCAAGGATTTCCAGTACGACGACGGCAAGATCCCCTGCTGCGTCGATGCGCGCGGGCCCGACCCGGTGCCCGAGCACGACAGCCACGGGCAGTACATCTACGCCGTCGCGGCCTACCACCGCTTCACCGGCGACGACGACCTGCTGCGCCGGCACTGGCCGCGCATCGTCAAGACGGTGGCGTACATCGAGTCGCTCCGCGCTCAGCGCATGACCGATCGTTACGCGGGCGGGCCGCCCGAGGAACGCGCCAAGTACGGCCTCGTCCCCGAGTCGATCAGCCACGAGGGCTATTCGGCCAAGCCGATGCACTCGTACTGGGACAACTTCTTCGTGCTGCGCGGTCTGAAGGACGCGGTGTACGCCGCCGAGACGCTCGGTGAAAGCGAGACCGCCGCCCGCTGGGCGGTCCTGGTGGCGGACTTCCGACGCACGCTCGTGGATTCCATCGCGCTGGCGATGCGGAACAAGTCGATCGACTACATCCCCGGCTGCGTCGAACTCGGCGACTTCGACGCCACCTCCACCGCGGTCGCCGTCTTCCCCTGCGACGAGGTGGACGCGCTCCCCCCCGAGGCCGTCGCGGAAACCTTCGAGAAGTACTGGGAGTTCTTCACCTCGCGCCGCGACGGCACCCGCGAGTGGAAGGACTACACGCCCTATGAGAACCGCCTCATCAGCGCCGCACTCATGCTCGGCAACCCGCGCCGCGCCCACGAGCTGATGGCGTGGTTCATGGCGGATCGCAACCCGCCCGGGGGGGGATGGCGGCAGTGGGGGGAGATCGTGTGGAAGGACAAGACCGCCCCGAGATTCGTCGGCGACCTGCCGCACACCTGGGTGGGCTCCGACTTTCTGAAGGCCGTGCGCAACCTGTGCGTGCACGAGCGAGGCCGCGATCGGGCGCTGGTCATCGGCGCGGGGTTGCCGCGCGAGTGGGTCGAGACGCCCGAGGGCGTCCGCGTCGCGAATCTCGCGACCGAGTTCGGGCCCGTGTCGTTCACGCTGCGGGGCGACCGTCCGTCGGGCGGCCCCTCCCGCTGGGCCCTCAGGCTTGAAGCCGGCACCCGCACCCCGCCCGGCGGACTGTGGTTCGTGCCGATGCTCGAGGGCCGGACGATCCGATCCGCGACCGTCAACGGCGTCGCGGTTGACGCCCGCGGCGACGCCCGCGTGCGCATCGGCACGCTCCCGGCGGAGGTGGTCATCGAGATCGAGTGAAAGCCCGAGCCCCCGGGCGGACCCGATCACGCGGCGTCGCCGACCGTGCCCGATCCGGGCGCGGCGCGGCCGCCGAGACGAACCGACGACCGCTCCGGCGACGGCGACGGCGCCGCGATGCTCATCACGGAGAAGCGACCCGTGTCAGCGGGTCGCTGACTTCGGGCTGGTCCCCGGTGACCACTCGGGCGATCGATCAGCAGGGCAGGCCGAACCGTCCGAGGAAGGTGGTCAGGTCCTGGGTGTTGATCGAGCCGTCGCCGTTGATGTCGCCCGGGCTCCCGGGGGTCACGTTCTGGCCGAAGCGGCCCAGGAAGAAGGTGAGGTCCGCGGTGTTCACGGCGTTGTCGCCGTTGAAGTCACCGACGCACGACGCGGGCGGCGGGGCGCAGTTGCCGCCGGCCAGCGCATTCAGGGCGGTGTGGTCGGCGAGGTTGATCACGCCGTCGTTGTTCATGTCGACGTACGCGTTGAAGTTCGCCGAGGCGGTGGTGCTGGTGAAGATCGCGTTGAGGATGTCGACGTCGGCGCAGGTGATCGAGCCGTCGTGGTTCCCGTCGCCCTTGGCGGTGGCGGGCGTGGCGGTGATCTCGAAGGTGGCGGTGATCGCCGTCCCCGCGTTCACGGTCGCCGGCGCGCCGACCCACTCGAACCACACGTTGAGCGAGTCGTCGTTCGGATCGGTGCTGGGGGCCAGGTAGCCCTGCACGCCGATCGGGCCCGCGGCCCCGCTGAGCGCGATCAGCTTGAGGTTGATCGACGAACTGCCGGGGTTCCACGTCGCGGCGGTGTCTTTGAAGAGCGTCACCGAATCGCCGACGTTCACCGTCCGCGGGGTCGGGAACAGGTAGACGTTCCGCGGCGAATCAGGGATGCGCAGCGTCTGGGTGGTCGAACCGGTGGTGATGCCGATGTAGTTGGCGTCGTACGTCCCCGCCGCCTGGCTGGAGAGCATCGACGAGAGCCACGCGAGGCGGAACGCGTCGTTGCCGCGTCCGGTGGGCAGGGTGAAGGTCTGAGAAGCGGTCCAGGTGAACATCATGGTCACCTTGGTGCTCTGCCCGACGGTCGGATCGGGGTACAGGCGCATCGAGCTCAAGGAAGCGACGCCCGAGTACGAGCCGGTGGTCTGCACGCCGAAGGGATCGGCGCGGACGGCGGGGCCACCGGGCGGCACGGGCACGACCCACGTGGCGTTGAGCGTGGCGGCGGTCATGTCGGGCACGATGTCGATGGGAGCGCCGTTGGGTCGGAACCCCGGCTGCGTGACGACGGAGGTGCCGAAGGCGTTGGTCGTGCCGTCCGGCCTCTGCACCAGCGGGCGGACGTAGCCGTTGGCGATGATGTCAGTGAAGGTGAGGGGGAACCCGCCGGTCCCGTTGACGACGTCGAAGATCTCGATGCCGTTGTAGGTGCTGTTGGGCGAGCAACCGTTGCCCGCGCGGTAGGACTTGGGCCCGGAGGGCGTGACCTGCGCGACGGTGACGGGGATGGGGTTCTCGACGACTCCGGGGATGCGCCGCGCGACGGCGCGGACGTTGAAGTCGTCCCACAGTTCGACGTCGGAGTTGTCGTTGGGGTTGTTGAACTGCTGATAGGTCGCGTCGTCCCAGAAGATGGTGCCGGTGCCGCCGGTGCCGCCGCCGAAGCGCATCGGCAGCAGGCTGACGGAGTTCGGGAGCTCGGGGTAGGGGTTCCCGTTGTTGTAGTAGTTGAAGATGTAGTCCCAGTCGGCCTGCGTCACGCTGATGCAGAGCTGCTTCCAGGTCCCGTCGGCGTAGCCCTGACCCGAGAGCGGCAGGAACTCGAAGCGGTCGTACACCGAGGTGTTGGGTCGGCGGAACTCGAGTTTGAGCCCCGCGGCGGCGCCCTCGATGCCCTGCCCCACCGGCGACATGTACCAGGCGCAGAACGTGGCCGGGCCGCAGCCCAGCGTGTACGCCGGGTCGCGCCAGAGCCCCGCGGTCGCGTCGAACACGTTGGTATCAAGCCCGGAGAAGTCGGAGCCCGAGGGCAGTTCCATGCAGGCGATGCCGGTGCGCGGCGTGAAGGCCGTCCCGCCGTCGCCCACAAACCGGCGCACCGCGGTGTTGAACGGACGCCACGAGCGGGGCAGCGCGGGGTTGGTCGCGCGGCCCTCCTCGAACGACTGGTTCGACACGCAGTTCGGCGGCACGGGCTGCGGGCTCGGGAACTGGGCGCAGGTGTACTGCCCGAGCGCCGACGGGATCCAGCACAGTCCGGCGAGCGAGGCGACAGCAAAGGCGGCGCGGCGGGTGTTCACGGTGGGTTTCTCTCTGAAGATTGACGGACGACCAAGCGGGCGGGATCTCGGAACGTTCCGGGCGAAGTCGGGCGGTGCCGGCCCGAACGGGGGAACCGAAGCGCCTCGGTCCGGTCGCGTGGCGGTGCCGGGCGGCCCGAGTTTGGGTGACAGTCAAGGTGGGAACGCGCCCCCTGAACATCGGCTGTAACCCTTTACATCGTGACCCATGAACCGCGGCGCGTCAACTGGATTCCGGTCTTTTTGGCGTACAGAACGCCGGCGCCAGCGGCCGTTCTCGGATGTCGCGCCGTGTCGTGGAGAACCGGACTGGGTAAAGCGGTTTACCACGACGGGCCCCGCCCTCCGCGGCGGACACCCCTTCCGACTCCACCGACGCCTCACTCCTTCGAGCCCCCGCCCGTCAGCCCCTCCGTAAACACCCGCTCAGCCAGCAAGAACAGCAGCAGCACCGGCGCCACCACCATCGTGCTGGCCGCCATGAGCAGGTTCCAGGGCGTGAACCCCGCCTGGCTCTGATACAGCTGCAGCCCCAGCGCCAGCGTGAACTGATCCCGGTGCGTCACGAACAGCAGCGGGCCCACGAAGTCGTTCCACGTGTACGTGAACTGCAGCAGCGCCACCACCGCGAGCGCCGGGCGGCTCAGCGGGAAGATGACGCGCCAGAAGATCGACCAGTGCCCGCAGCCGTCGATGGTGGCGGCCTCGTCGAGCTCGCGGGGGATGGTCATGTAGAACTGGCGGAGCAGGAAGACGTTGAAGGCGTTGGCGAAGAACGCCGGCACCCACAGCGGCTTGAGGGTGCCGATCCACCCGAGATCTCGGAAGATGAGGTACTGCGGGAGCATCAGCACCGGGAAGGGGATCATCAGCGTTCCCATGAGCAGCGCGAACAGCCACCTGCGGCCGCGCCACTCCAGCCGCGCGAAGCCGTACGCCGTGACGGCGCTGGAGAGCGTCATCCCCACCACGCAGAGGATGGCGACGATGAGCGAGTTGCGGAAGTACAGCGGGAAATCCACGACCGGGTCGTTCCACACCGCGCGGTAGTTCTCCGTGGCGAAACGCAGCGTTTCACTCGCCGGCTCGGGCAGCAGCGTCGGCGGCGTGCGCATCGCCTGAGCCTGCGGCTTGATGCTCGTGGCGATCATCCACACCAGCGGCGCGGCGAAGAAAAACGCCACCGAGGCGAGCACGGCGTGCGTCAGCACCGCTCGGCCCGAGACCCTCGGGCGGACGCGCGCGGGTGTTGGCGTGACCGGTGCGCTCATGCGGCCCTGTAGTGAACCGTGCGCCGGCTCACCGCGAAGGTGAGCAGCGTCAACGCCATGATGATCACGAACTGCACCCACGCCAGCGCGCCCGCGTAGCCCAGCTTCTGGTACACAAAGCCGGACTGGTACAGGTACATCGAGTAGAACAGCGTCGACCGGTCCGGGCCCCCCTCCGTCATGATGTACGGCACCGCGAACACCTGCCAGGTGTTGATGACCCCCGTGATGACGTTGAACAGAACGACCGGCGACACGCCCGGCAGCGTGACGCTGATGAAGCGCCGCACCGGCCCCGCGCCGTCGATCGACGCGGCCTCGTACAGGCTGCGCGGCACGTCCTGCATCGCGGCCAGGTAGATCACCACCGCCTGGCCGATGTTCCACACCCCGACCACGATCAGGGCCGCCATCGCCCAGCCTCGCTCCTTCAGCCACGAGGGCCCCGACACGCCCAGCACACCCAGCGCCTGGTTGATCAAACCGAGTTCGCCGTTGAACAGCCAGTACCAGATCATGGCGCACGCGACGGCGGGGACGACCGCCGGGACGAACACCGCGGCCCGGTAGAACCGCACGCCGCGGACCTTCTGGTTCAGCAGCGCCGCCACCGCGAGCGCGAGGACGGTCTGCAGCGGGATGGAGAACGCCGCGTAGATCACGGTGTTCCGCATCACCTGCGCGAACACCGGGTCCTTGAGCAAGGCTCGGTAGTTCTCGAGCCCGGTCCACACGGGCCGCTCGATGATCGGGTAATCGGTGAACGAGAAGGCCAGGCTCATCAGCACGGGCAGCAGCGTGAACGCCGCGCAGCCGACGAGCCACGGGCTCACCCACGCGAGCCCGCGCAGGGTGTCGCGCAGGCGCTTCACAGGTCGGCTCTCCGGGCGCGGGCGGCGGCGGCGCGGTCGAGCTGCGCCTGCACCGCCTCGCGCACTTTCGCCAGCGCCTCCGCCGCGGGGGCCTCCAGCCGCCACATCCGCTGCATGGCGGCGTCGAACTCCGCCTGGTACTCCTGCCACGTCCGCGTGCGCGGGAAGGTGAACGCCCGCGGGCTGTTCGCCACCTTCGAGTGAACCCTCACGAACCTGTTGACGTGGCCGCGCTCGAAGTCCGCGCTCTGCGAGACCAGGGGCGAGTTCTTGCCGTGGGCCGCGCTGAGCAGCTCGATGTTCTCCGGGCGCTGCGTGAAGGCGATGAACTGGAACGAGGCTTCGGGGTCGCGCGCGCCGCGGGGGATCACCAGCACGTCGCCGTCGAGCAGGCCCACCGGCGCCGCGGGGTCGTAGATCGATTCATCCACCGGGAACGGCGCGACGCCGTAATCGAGGTCCGGCGCGTACTGGTGAATCACGTTGGCGAGCCACGGGCCCTGGTTGGTCATCGCGACCTTGCCCTTCAGAAACGGGTGCTCCGACGTGCCGTAGAACCCGAAGCCGGTCTGGAACCGCGTGAGCCGGTCGGGCTTCAGGGCGGCAGGATACGACTGAACCCATCGGTACGCGCGGACGTTGCCGGGTGAATCGGGCGTGGCGAGGTTCCGCTCGGCGTCGTAGATCCCCGCTCCGAAGTAGGCCCCCCAGAACCACGTCCACCACGTCGGTTCCATGTGCAGGAACCCGGCGCGGGCGATGTCGGCCTCCCCGTCGTCGGCCTCGGTGAGCACGCCGCTTTTCTCGAAGCGGGTGAGAGCGCGATGGGCGGCGTCGAGCTCGTTGATGGTGCGCGGCGGGCGGTCAGGGTCCAGCCCCGCGTCGCGGAACAGGGCGCGGTTGTAGAACATCGCCAACGCGCCGCAGGTGTTGATGATGCCGAACAACAAACCCCGAGCGTGAGAGGGCGGGTCCGGCGCGTCGTCGCTGCGTCTTGAGGAGTCTGGCCCGTCGCTCGCGCCCCGGGCTCGTCGGGCGGCTGACGGTGCCGCGTGCGTCAGCATCTCCCACACCTTGGGCGCGTACGACTCGCGACGGATGCCGTGTTTCGCCGCCAGGTCATCCAGCGGGATGATCGCCCCGCTCTCGGCGTACGCGGGGATCGAGAAGTTTCCCAGCCCCAGGATGTCCGGCGGGCTGCCGCCGGCGATGGCGATCATCGACTTCTGGTCGATCGTCCCCATCGAGAAGTACCGCACCCACAGCCGGTCCTGCGACTGGTTGAATCGGTCAACGACGAGCCGCATCGCCGCGGCCTCGTTCTGCGTCCACTTCTCCCAGTAGTCCAGGACAAGCCGCCCGTCGGTGCGTTCCTTCTTCGGGCGCGGACCCAGGAAGGCGTAGCCGAGCGCCCCGGCGCCGAGGGTTGCCAGGGCGGCGCGGCGGGAGATTTCGAGCGGACCGGTGGGCACCTCAGCGCCCGCCGCTCGTCGCTCCGCCGCCCGTCCAATGGTTCTTCGCGGCCTCGCGTTCCTTGTTGATCCGTTCGACGGTGGCGGTCCAATCGGCGCGATCCTCCGGGAAGCAGGTGGGCTTGCCGGTGTTGGGGTTGGGCATGCCCTTGCTCGGATCGAGCGGACCCCGGTTGGACTGGAGGTAGAGATGGTCCTCCATGCGGGCCCGCTCCAGCGAGAACTCGAAGCCCGTCTCGGTGCACTTCAGACGCACCCTTTCGGCCAATCGGTCGTTGTCCACCGGATCGACTCGCGAGGTGCGGACGTACCACAGCACGCCGCCGGCGAGCGCCACCGCGGCAAGCACGCCCCACATCCACCCGGTTCGCCTCGGCGTCTCAGTGGTTGTCGTCATGGAACGAACCTCCGGGCGGCTTCAAGCCACGGGTCAATAGTACTTGTGCCCCCACGCGTAGAACGGGGTGTCCGAGCCGTACCGGTCGGGGCCGGTGTAGACGGCCTTCTCGAGCGTCTCGACGCGAAGATCGAGGAACAGGAGGTTGATCTTCCCGCGGTGCCGGGGACGCCAATCGATGGCGTCGGCGAAGATGACGACCCAGTCCGGGCGACGGGCGCTCTTGATCGGCAGGTTGCTGACGCCGGAACGGTTCGATGGGTTGCCGGTCTCGACGTCGTAGACATAATCAGCGACCCAGTACTCGTTGACGTAGTCGTCGAAATAGTTGTACTTTCCGTCGTTGTTCAGGTCCTTCGCGGGGAGCGTCGCGCCCTCCTCGAACTCCTCGAGCACGACCGGATCGATCACACTCAGATCGCCGACCGCCATCGGGCAGATGAACGCTTCCTTGTTCTCGTCCATGTACGGCGCGAGGGCTTCCACCGCGCGCCAGCGTTGCCGGACGATGGGGCCGTTGGGCGTCACCCGCCGCGAGATGTCGAGGAACTGCGGTTGCAAGTTGTCGTTGTTGTAGACCTGGAACGCCAGCCCAAGGCTCCGGAGATTGTTGACGCACACGAGTTCGCGCGCCTGCACCCGCGCCTTGCCCAGCGCCGGCAGAAGCAGCCCGATCAGCAGCGCGATCACCGCCACCACCACCAGCAACTCCACCAGCGTGAACCCTCGCACACCGACCGCCCTGCAAATCGTGCGATTCATGTTCTGCTCCTTTCGCGCCCCGCGATGGCGGCGGCGCCGTGCCCCAGGGGGGGGCGGGTCGTCAACACGCCCCAGCCCACCGACACTTCATTGTCCCCGGTGGTGCTCAGGTCTTCCTCCCGCAGCACGTTCCCAACAATCGTCTTCCCGTTCACCGAGATGCGCGCGGCGGTCCCGCCCTCGCTCCGGGGGACAAACTCCGCCGCGTCGAACGCCACCTTCAACACCCGTCCGCGCCACACGCGCCGGACGGTCACACGCCCCAACTCGGCGAAGGGCACCGGGTCGATCATCACGCCGTCCCACACGGGCCGGATCCCCAGGATGTACTCGAGGCACACCCGGTTCAGCCACGCCGCCGAGCCCGTGTACCACGTCCAACCGGCCTTGCCGGGGGTATCGCTGAGCGGGCCGTCGACGTTGCCCGGGGTGACGTAGGGCTCGGCGCGGTAGCGCTCGGCGTCCATGCCGCCATTGCCCCCCGCCCCCCCGGCCCGCAGCGGAGGGCTGATCGACTTCCAGATCCTGCCCACGGCGTCCACGTCGCGCCTCAAAGCCGCCGCCGCCAGTGCCCACGTCGCCGCGTGCATGTACACCCCGCCGTTCTCGCGCGAGCCAGGCGAGTAGCGCGTGATGTAGCCGACGTCGCCCTCGGGCTGCGTGTACGCCGGCCAGATCAGCAGCGGCCCCATCTCGCCCAGCAGTTTGCCGCGGACGGTGTTCCACGCCGAGGCGAGGCGCTCTTCGGGCCCCGCGCCCGTCATGATGGCCCACGTCTGGCAGTTGAGGAACACCTGCGCGGGACCCGGGGCGTTGTCCTTGCTTCCGAGCCAGCGGCCGCTGTCCATGGTGGCGCCCTTGTACCAGGCGCCGTCCCAGGCGTGGGCGTTGATGGCTTGGACGAGCTTCTCACGCCGCTCGCGGAACTCCTGCGCCGTGCGCCGGTCCTCGACCTGCTCGAGCAGGTGGGCGAAATCACCGAGGATCTGCACCAGGAAGAAGGCGAGCCACACGGTCTCGCCCTTCTCGTCGACGCCCATCGCCGACAGCCCGTCGTTCCAGTCGCACGAGCCGATGTGCGGCAGGCCTCGCTCGCTGAAACGCCCGAACGACTTGCGGAACGCGCGCAGGCAGTGGTCGAGGACGGTGGCGGCGGACGCGGGCTCGTCCACGAACGGCGCCGTCGCCTCCAGGATCGAAAGGTCCCCCGTCTCGCGGATGTAGTTCGCGGTGACGAAGGGCAGCCACAGGTAGTCATCCGAGCACTTCGTTCGCAGGCCGAACTCCGCTAGCGGGTGCCACCAGTGGTACACCGAGCCGTCGCTGAACTGGTGGGCCGCGTGCAGCATGATCTGCCTGCGCGTTCCGTCCGGATCGAGCGGCAGCCACACCTGCGAGTCCTGCAGCTGGTCCCTGAAGCCGTACGCGCCGGACTGCTGGTAGTAGCCGGTGCGGGCCCACAGGCGGCCGCAGATGGCCTGATAGGGCAGCCAGTGGTTGTTCAGCAGGTCGAAACTGGGCTCGTCGGTCCCGACGCTGGTGGGGGCGAGCCGCTGCCGCCACGCGCGCCGGCTCGCCTCGGGCGTCGCCCACGCCCGGGCCGGATCGCGGTAGGCATCGAGCAGTTCCATCAGCCGGGATTCGTCCTCGGCGATCGCCGTCACAAAGTGCATCTTCACCGTTTCGCCCGCGGCGAGCGCGAAGTCGCCCCCCACGGCGCACGCCGCGTCGTGGAAGCGCCCGAACGCCTCACACACCGGACGCTGCTGCGTCATCGCGCGGGGCGCGTGCGGGTCGCCGTAACGGCCCAGGAAGTGCTCCTTGCTCGCCGTGGCCAGCGGCCTGTCGAACGTCATGCCCGCGCACGCGTGCCCCGCGACGTACGGCCAGGGGCGGTTCCAGTGCTCCTTCTCGTTCCGCGGCGGGAGGTCCCACATGTTCTTCGTCGCCACCACCGCGTGCCGGCGATCGTCGTACCGCGTGGTGATGAACAGGCGGTGGAACTCGCGCTTCGCGTCAGGCGCCACGCCCAGGCACCACTCGAACCAGCTCGCGATCCGCAGCCGGCGCGCCGACGTGCGGAGATTGGTCAACTCGACCGTCCACACCTCGGCGTTGTCTCCTTCCGCCACGCTCAATGTCCACGCCGCGCGAACGCCGGCGTACTCCGTGGTGAACGCCGTCGAGCCCTGGGTGTGTTCGCAGCGGTAGGAATCGAACCTCGTGCGGCACGGCGCGGGGCTCAGCGACCACAGCTCCCCGGAATCAAGGTCGCTGAGGTAGACGAACCGGCCGTGGTCGTCGCGCACCAGGTCCATCTCCCAGCGGGTCAGCACGTTGAGTTGGCTGTTGTCGAGCCAGCTGAACCCGCCGCCGTTGTGGCTCACGATCAGCCCGTACCGCCCGTTGCAGACGATGTTGACCCACGGGGTGGGAGCGTTTGGATCGGTGATCACGAAGGCCCGCCCGTCGCGGGTGAAGTGTCCGAAGGCGTTGGGGAACAGGTCGCCGTCCATGCGGAACCACCGGAGAAGTGTGGAAGGAATCGAGCGAGCGAGTGATCCGTGTGCGGGGCCGAACCTGAGGATCGGCGCGGGTGTAACCGCTTTCAAGAGAGTGTACGGCGGGTAAGAAACGTGTCAAGCCGGATGCGGCACCCCGCCGCGAGTTTGTCACTCCGTTCACAGATTCAACCCGGTCGAGCGTGACGCCCGCCCCAGTAAAGGAAAACCGGACGACCGCGGGGCCGTCCGGCGCGAATCAAGGATCAAGAAACGGGCCGAGCGTACTCGGTGAACTCAGCGCCGACGACGAAGCCCGACCAGGCCGGCCGCGCCGAGCAGCGCCACCGCGCCGGGGGCAGGCACGACGACGATGTTCGAGAAAACGGTGTCCGAGAAGGTCGCGCCCTGCGGCGAGTTCTGCACGCCGACGCCGACGTAGAAGGGGAAGGCGCTGGGGATGCCGCCCTCGCCGTTGCCGATCGGCTTGGGGCCGCTGGAGACCCAGCCGCCGCCGAGCGAGTACATGTACTCGAAGGTGGAGCGGATGGTGCCCGCGCCGCCGATGGTCCCGTCGCCGTTGCCCGGGGTGTAGATCATGCGGAGGCTGATCGGGCCGGAGGTGGAACCGGGGACGACGCCGAAGGTGTGGAACTCGAAGATGGAGCCGAAGGCGGCGATCTCGCCGTTGGGCAGCACGCCGAAGAACCCGAAGCCGAACAGGTCGGAGTGGAAGCCCGCCTCCTTGCCGTTGCGGTTGTCGGTCGAGAGGTTCATGGTGAACTGGGCGTCGAAACCGTCCTCGTAGTTGAAGTCGAAGGCGGTGGCGCCGCCGTCGTTCGAGAAGTAGGCGCTGTGCCGGTTGGCGAAGCCGCCGCCGTCAGGGTCAGCCGCGCCGAAGGGCCCCTCGTTGAAGCGGACCTGCGCGGGGTAGTTGTTGGTGATGGCGAGGTTGCTCGAGGGGAAGTCGTTGAAGATGCGCGGACGCACGTTCACGCCGTTGATCCCCGACACCGTACCGGCCAGCGCGGAGGAGGCGCAAACGATGATCATCGAGGCGGTAAGCAGAGTCTTCATGTCAGTCTCTCCAGGGGGGAACACAGGGGCCACACAGTGGGTGGGGGCGCACGGGTCCGGCATGGTTGTGCAGACCAAGCCCGAGCTCGGTTCAGACGCCGTGGGCAGACAACCTCACGAAACGGAAGACGCCTGAAACCGGTTTCAGTTTGACTCATGCAAACGTTCTGTCAACCGAAATTCCCCCAAGTGAGAACTCGTAAAACGATTTACTAAGCACGCTCCATTCTCCCTCCGCCTCCCCACCCCCATCGCCCGCGTTGGGTGGGACCGAGCTCCGCACGTCAGTGACTTCCGTCCCTTCGTGACAGCGGGGCAGGGACTCCCGCCCGCGTCCGCACATAACGGGCTCACCTTATCGCCCCGGCTCGATCGGCCTCCATTTCAGGCGTGCCGCGCCCTGCTGCACCACGGCGGATCGGTGGAACAGCCGCCAGATGAGCCCGGTTCGGGCGTTCTCGATCGCCAAGACCAGCGGGCCCTGGTCGATGGCGACATGGTCGCCCGCCACCCACTTCTTCCCGATGTTCACCGAGTCGAGGAACCCGAATCCGTGGACACGCCCCGTTTCCGCGCCGGTGGAGCCCCCCGGGTCGGCGGGCAGGGTTTGCTCGGGCTCGCGCCAGATCAGAGGGCGTCCCGCATCGTCCGTCAGTCCGCGCATGTAACGCAGCGCCGCCACCGATTCCTTCGGCGTGAACATCACGGCGCACCCGGCGCTGTACGGCGCCACCGTGCCGTCGCCCCAATCGTCCTTGGCAGGGGGCACGCCGTCGGCGAAGTCGAAGCCGGGCCGCAGCCCCTCGAAGCTCAGCGGCGTGGGGAAGAGCCCCGGCACGCGGTAGCCGTCCGGAGCGTCCGAGGCGTTCATGCCCCAAAGGTTCTCGCCCAGCCCGGTCAGCCCGCGCGGGTTCTCGATGGCCTTGCGCCGGTGCATCAGCACCGTCCGCCGCGAACTCACCCACCAATCGATGGAGGGGCGTCGCTCGACACCCATCGCGGCGGGGTCATCCGGCCCCAGGCCGGCGAAGTCGATGAAGCAGTGCGCGAAGAAGGACGTGAACAGCGCGCCCGACCACTGGAACCAGAAGAACGGCTCGGCGCTCCCCGCGGGGTCGACGCCCAGGTTCCGGCGCATCTTGTAATACGTCTCGGCGGGCACCCGGTGCTCGGCTCGCGGCGCCGCCACCGCCAGGAACGTGGTCAACTTCTGCTCGTCGCCGGCGTCCATCCACACGTACGGAAGAAGCGACCCCTCCCCCGTGGGCCGGTCTTTCTCGCGGGGCTTCCAGCCCAGCGAGATGAACCCGCGTTCGCTCGGTTTGTACGTGCCGGAGTCGGCGACGAACGCGGCCCAGTCGGCCGAGGCGACCAGACGATCGCTCAGGGCCCGGACCGGCGCCTCGTCGCGGAAGTACTCGCCGGCCACAATCACGCCCGCCAGCAGCAGCGCGTTGTCGATGGTGCTGACCACGTGCTCGTAGCCGGTGTGGGCCGGGCCCGCGTCGGCGGGATCGAGGTAGTGGTAGAACAAACCGTGCTTGCGGTTGCCGGGGTTGCCGTCGAGCGACGCCAGAATCAGCCGCGTGCGCTCCAGGCCCTGCGCCCGCGTCACCCACCCGCGCTCCACGCCGGCGGGGATGGCCGCGAGTTGGAAACCCACGCCCGCGATGCTCACTTCGGGCTTGCTGGAACGATCCTTCACCATCCCCGTGACGGGCGAGGCGTCGTGCCACAGGAACAGGAACGCGGCCCGCTGCACCTCGTCGAGCAGTTTCTCGTCGGCTTGGTCGAACGTGTACGGCGGGCGCGGGGCGGCACCTGCGTCGGTGACGGCGCTCATCGGCGACGGGGGGCCAACGGCGGAGGCTTCATCGCGCGCGGACGAAAGCGGCGCGGCGCCGAGAAGCGCGGCGGCGCTCACCACGGATGTAATCGTTTTCAATGTCATGTCGCACGCATGGTAGACTCGGGCATGCACGAACGGAAGCGGTTGCACGCCGACAAGCCCCCGCGGGAGAGAGGAGCCACCGGGCACGCCGCGCCACCTTCCTCCCGCCCCCGCGCCGCTTCGATCGAGGACGTTGCGCAGCGGGCGGCGGTCTCGACCGCCACCGTCAGCCGCGTGCTCAACAAGCCCGACCTGGTCGCCCCCGAGACCGCGCGGCGGGTCCACCAGGCGGTGCACGAACTGGGCTACCGGCCCAACATGCTCGCCAAGGGCCTGACCACCCAGCGCACCGGGGTGATCGGGCTGGCCCTGCCCGACATCTTCGGGGAGTTCTACTCGGAACTGCTCCGCGGCGCGGACGACGAAGCGCGTCAACTCGGCTACCACCTGCTCGTGAGCAGCGAGGCCAGACTCAACGGCGCGGCCCACGGCGGGTCCGCCGGCGCCGGCGGCAAAGGCGGGGGCGTGCACGGCTATGTCTTCGGGCTCGTCGACGGGCTGGCCCTGATGATCACCGAGCCCAACGACGCGCTGTTGAACGCCGCGGAACGGCTCAATGTCCCGCTGGCGGTGCTGGACACCACCCCGGAGGGCAAGTCCTTCGACTCGATCGTGGTGGACAACGAAGCAGGCACGCGCGAGGCTGTGAGGCACCTGTTGCAGGGGACCGGGCCCGACCGGCTGAGGTTCGTGGGCGGTCCGAAGTCCAACTTCGACACCCAAGCCCGCGCCCGCGCGTTCGACGCGTGCTTCTCGGCGGCCGGCCACAGCGGGGCAGACAAGACCTCCTTCGGCGATTACACCATCGGCTGGGGCGAGCAGTGGGCCCGGGAGCGATTGAAGCGGGGAGAACTCAAAGGGGCGGCGGTGCTCTGCGCCAACGACGAGATCGCCCTGGGGGTCCTCCAGGTGGCCCAGGAGGCGGGCTTGACCGCGCCGACGGACCTGCGGATCGTGGGCTTTGACGACTCCCGCCTGTGCCGCCTGGTTCGTCCGAGACTCTCCAGCGTTCACGTCCCGGCGGCGGCGGTGGGGGCGGCGGCGGTGCGGGCCATCGTCCGACGCGTCACCAACCCCGACGCCCAACCGGAGCACGTCCGCCTGCCCACTCGCTTGGTCGCGCGGGAGAGCAGCTAGGCTCAGACCCGCAGGCTCAGACCCGGGCACCGCCCGCGGGGGGTTGCCAAACTCCGCGGGTCACGGAGCGCACGGCACGAACCCACTTGTGTCCACGAACGTCACCGCTCATTCTCCTCGGCCACCGCTGGTCATCGGCATCGCCGGCGGCATCGGCGCGGGCAAGTCGGCCGTGGCCCGGGCCTTCGGGCGTCTGGGGTGCGCGGTGATCGATTCCGACGCCGAAGCCAAGGCCGCGCTGGATCGACCCGAGGTGCGTGAGACGCTGGCGCGGTGGTGGGGCCCGGGGGTGCTGACCCGGGACGCCGAGGGCCGGGAACGCGTCGACCGTTCGGCGGTGGGACGGATCGTCTTTTCCGACCCCGCGGCGCGGGCGCGACTCGAGTC
>CAZDYM010000014.1:7010-19860 GCA_964509325.1 uncultured Phycisphaeraceae bacterium | reverse complement strand
GGATGAGGTCGGCCCGGAACAAGCAGGCGCGCGAGGCGCGGCGGATCGGGGGTGATCAGGCGCGGCGGGTCTCGTCGGCGCCGCGGGGGTCCGGGTTCGTACCCTCCGGCTCATCGGGCCAAAGGTCGATGGGCTGCGGCGGAGCATCTTCGGGGCTCGGCACGGGAACGCGGAGTAGCATCACGGGGAGGAAGTGCTCGGGCCCGAACTCGCCGTGGATCGCGTCGGCCCACGGGCGGGCGCGTGGGGCGATGACGAGGGTCTCGGAATTGGTCTCGCGGCGAACCTCCTGGGCGATGCGGAGCATGTCGAGCAGCGGCGCGTGGTCGGGGATGTCGTATCGGCGGTGGCCGGGCGGGTTCGACCTGAGCAAGCGGCGCGTGGAGGGGAGGTCGATGCGGGTGGAGGCGCTGGGAGCGAGTATTGTTTCGAGGTGTCGCTGCGACTGGTCGGCGGCGTCGACGACCTGCTCGGGGGTGATGCACTGGGCGAGCCTGCGCTCGAAGCGTTCGAGGGCGGTGCCGGCACTGCGGAGGGACTCGGGTGAGTGGACGGGGAGGTAGACGAGGAGGACGGTGGGGAATCCGGTGCGGCCGACAGAGTCGGAGCGTTCGATGAGGCGGCCAAGGACAGCGCCGCCGAGGGGATCGAGGTAGAGGAGAAGATGGTCGAAGCGTGCCAGGCGCTGGTCGTCGGGGAAGGCTTGCCATCGTGGAAGGAGTGGCTCGATGCAGCGGTTGTAGATGCGGGACTTGAGGGCAACGCACGAGGAGACGCCCGGGCCGAGGCCCGCTTCGAGGTGCTCGGATCCGAAGGCCGGGTGCTTCCCAAAGACGGCGAGCGCGGGGTCGAAGTCTCGGGGCTCGGTTCGGGGTCGGGCGGTGTTGAAGAGGGCCTTTGCGCGGTCGATGAGCCAGGTGCCCGGTTTGGTTTCGGGGGGGGTGGGTTCCGGGGATTGGGGCGCGGGGTCGGGCATGGCCCGGGGGCCTGCATCAGAGCAGCGGGGTACCACCGGCTAGTCGTTACCGGGTTGGGGGAGAGTGGGCCAGTTCTCGGGAGGGATCGGTTCTGACGGTGTGAGCCGGATTCTCAAAGTAGTTTTCGGGAGAGGCGCACGGTTGATGCCCTCGATCTGCATTTCGAGGGTGACTTCCGAGGTTCGGGGTGGCTGATCCAAGCCACCGGCCTGGGACCACGCCAAGAGGTAGAGAGTTTCGAAGGAGAGTTCCATTGGGACGGGCTCCCTTGGTGTAGCCTCACCGATCTCGGGTTTGGCGCCCCGCGCCGGCCGCTTTGGCGGCGGTGGCCAGGCTTTGAGCCTGACTTCAAGGACGCCGTCGGCTCGTGGGCTCATGCCGGGGGACAGGACGCTTTGCCAAAGTGGGTCGGCGGGCTGCTCGGGTGCTGCCTCGACGACGCTCGCCCGCCTTGTGGGGTTACAGCCGGTGCAGTCCCACGAGAACTCCCATCCATCGCCGATGATGTCGGTGCCAATGATTGCTTCGATCCTCCTGGGGATTTCCCCCAAGCGAGTTTTCACCTCGCTGAGTTGGCTGATGAACATCGAAAGGCTCTGCTCGGCGCGGAGCGGGCTGCCAAGAGCCGTTAGAGCAAGGGCGAGGACCTTCTCGCTGCTTTGAATGCCGAGCGGAGCGTGCCGATCGATGCCTCGGGGATTGACAAGGGCGTCGGCGTTCTTGTCATGACCGGCACCAAAGTCCTTCGGGAAGAGGTTCCAGGCGTCGCTGATCCTCGCGCGGAGAGCATCCACGTCGCTCTTGAGCTTGCCCGCGCGACTCTCGATCTCGACGACTCCGGCGCGAACGTCCGCAGGATTCGCGCCGGGGACATGGAACGGGAAGCTCCGAACACGACCATCGGCGATCTGACTGAGGCGGGTATCAAACGCCGACTGCAACGTGCCGCGGAGGTTACGTGCTCGGGAAGCGGCGGCCTGCTGGGCGGCCTGGAAGAGGATGTTGTCTCGCGGGGACTTGCGGTCAGACTCGAACCTCTTGACGGTGTCGGCGAGATCGCCGGCTGCGATGAAGGGATTCTCGTTCGGCGGCGTATCGACGACAGCCTTGAGGTACTCCGCAGCGTCTGGGAGGTCCGTCAAGGCGTCATCGTGCCACGGGAACGGCATGATCTCGAGGGCGTCGTACAGACCTTTCAGATGTCCGGCGTTTGCACTCAGTACTTGGACCTGTCCGATGATCTTCTCTGAAGTGGCGTCTTTTGCTCGTGCCGCTTCTAGTAAGGAGGTGATTGCTTTGTCGATCTCTTTCTTGTGCCGGTCTTTGGCGGAGATCTTGAGACCGTCGAGGATTGTGTCGCACCGCTCCGAGAGAACTCTCCTGCCACGGTCGGGGGTGTCGGAGAGGTTCTTGGCGAGCGTGGTGGTGCGTTGGGCGGCTTGAGTGAGCTGCTGCACGTCGGCGTTGGAGAGCCAGTTCTTCCAGTCCGCGCTTCGGATGTCGGGGAGGGCTTTCTCAAGTGTGGATGCGATGGCGTCGCGCCGGAGATCTGAGGCGCGGCCGCTGGCGCACGCCGTGCCGAGGCACGCTCGCTGGATGGCTTCGAGGGCCTCGACGCCAGCGGTGAGTGAGGCGAGGGGCGGCGGCAGGGTCGGATCGTCGGCGGGCGGGACTTTGCCGGCAACCTCGACCGCCGCGTTGAGTTGCTTGCCAAGGTCGAGCAGGGCGTCCGCGTCACCCAAGGCGGTGCTGAAATCGGCATCGCTTGGGAGCTGGATTTCGGTCAACGATCTGATGGCTTGTTGCACGGGCGTGGGGTCGGGCTTGGCGGCCCATTCGTCAAAGCCTTCCGCGAGCTCTGCGAGGCGGAGCTTGCGTACGTCTCGCTCGATGAGCTTGGTCACGACATCGCGGTCGTTCGAGGAGATCGCCGCGGCGGACACGGTGCTGGCGCGGTCGAGCGGGAGGTCTTGCGCCTTCAGCGCCTGCTGGGCTGCCGCTGCTGCATCGCGGGCCTTTGAGAGGTCGGCGAGGCTGCCCAGTGCGGCCACCTTCTCGATGGCGGTCCTCAGGTCGGTGTGTGCCTGAGCGGCGAGCCGACGGCGATTGCGAGATTCCTCGATGATGGGGAAGGGATCGAGGACCTTCGCGGTATCGCGGAGCCTGCTCTTCAGTTCTTCGAGTAGGACCTCCTCGTTGCCCAGGCGGTTGAGAAGGTTGGTCTCATCGATGAGCGTGTTCCAGTCAGCTCGCGCCTTTGACAGGCTCTCGGGGTCGACGGGCTCATAGTGATCGGCGTCGAAGGCGTTGTTGGCGAGTTCCTTCCAGGCAGCCCGCAACTGTGATGGATCGCTGCTTTTGACAAGGTGGATCCTCGCAAGAGCTTCGAGGATCGTCGACTCTTGGTGCACGCGCTCGAGTTGCTCGTCGGGCTTTGCGGCTCGGTCGGCGGGATCGCCGCGGTGAGTGAGCCACCCGAACGAAGCGTCGCTCAGCCGTTGAAGGACTCTTTCGGTGATCCACGACTCGATCGCCCGGTCTCGATTCTGGGCGATCAGATTGACCCTGGGGGTGATGTCCCAGTACAACGCTCGGATAATGAGCGGGGGTGTCGGGTTCAGATTCTGCTTTGCGGTGGTGTTGAGATCGGCGACCGCGGAGATCAGGTTAGGGCTCAACGTGAAGCGCCCGGCTTTGAATCCGAACGCGGGGATGCCGGCGTTCACCGCGTTGTCAATGATCGCCACGCTCTTGATCCCGGCCTGCTCAGTAAAGCGATCGAATGCCGGCTTGATGTACGACAGCGAGGCCCAAGCGCTGACGGCGACGGCGGCGATTCCGGCGGCGCTCAGGGCACCGATGAGGACCCAGCGTCGGCGGGTGATGCGGGGGTCGGTGCTGACGAGCCCGGCCTCGCCGAAGGCCTTGGTGTGGAAGACGCGGCAGAGGAACATGGGGCGCTTCTCCTCGCCCTGTTGAGCCCGTTCTTGAGCGGCGCCCGGCAGTTGGGTCTGGGCCCAGGTAAAGGGCTGGCCGCGTTGGAGGGCGGAGGTGAGGTACACGCCGCGGAGCATCGGCGCGAAAGGCTGCTGCTTGCTGGTGGTGAGGATCGTGTCGAGATAGATCTGGAGCTTGGGGAGGACATGGCTGATCTCGTCTGGGAGGAGGAAGAGATCGTCGAAGCGGTTGGTGCGTTCGCCGTCGGGGTCCCCGAGAGCGGTTCTGCGGGAGAGCAGCGCGAGGCGTTTGCGGCGGAGCTGCGCGAGGAGGGACTTGAAGCCACTCTCGAGCTCGTCGGGCTTGAAGGGTTCCTCGGGGGCTCCGTCGCGGGACCATCCAATAGGCTGTTCGAGGGCTTCGCCGGCGAGGTCGGCGAAGTACTCCTTGAATCCGGCGATGCGGTCGCACATCGTGATGATGACCCAAAGCGGATAGTGAACGCCGCAGATTTCGTTGACCTCGTTGAGACGTCGACGGTAGCGTTCGGCGCGTTCGGTGGCTTGATTGGAGGTCTCGAACATCAGCCCGGGCGGGGCTGTTTCATGACGCGAGTCGCTTCCGCTGCTGAGGGGAGGCGGCGGCTTAGCCATGTTAATGAACAGGAATGTGCCGTTGATGGGCCTGCGGGGGCGGTGGCGTTTGATGAGACCGAGAAGTAGCTCCCATTCGAGCACCTTCTGCGATGCTTTGTTGGCGGTCTGCGACGAGAGCTTGGCTTTCTCGATGGGGCTCTTGGCGCCGAAGAGCAGCCCGGCGGGGTCAAGCAGGACCATGCCTTTCGGCGCGAACCACCAATCGACGCCGAGTGTTCCACCCTTGCCGCGATTCGCGGGCGACGCGCTCGCGCTTCTGCTTTCCCAAGGCATGCTCGCTTCGATGGCCTTCGACTTTCCCGTGGCGGAATCGCCGATGAGGATGTACCAGGGGCCTTTGAAGATCTTCCGAGGATCCTTTGCATGCTTGATCTTCGTAATGCCTTCTTCGAACTTCAGGGTGATGCTCTGGAGGTTCTCGACCTGTTCCTGCTTCAGGTTCAAGAGGCTTGGGTTGTTGATGTGCTTGCGCAGGCCGTCGAGGACCCGCGCGTAGAATCGGCCGCGATTGGTGCTGACGAGGTGGGTCGCCGCCCACAGCGCTGAAAGTGGGATTACGACGGCGGCGGCCAACTTTGCGAACGACTGGATGACGAACGACCAGTCTGTCGGGTCGGTCGCCGAGCGGGTGGGACTGATTCCCAAGGCGCTATTGACCGTGGTTTCGGCGGCCGAAAGCTGATGGGCAGCCTGGATTCCGACGAACACCCACGAACCGAGAAGGAGCATCGTGGCGACGGCGGCGATCAAGAGCAGAGGTATGAGGAGATCAACTTCCACCGTTCGGGCATCGGGGCGGTCGGCGTTGGGGCAGATGGGGCCCGGCTTGGGCTTTCGATGCTCCGGGATGGCCTCGTACAAGCGTTCGAGCTGTCGGGCAATGGCGGCCTCGTCGCCGGCGTGCTTGCCCATGAATCCGAGCGCGACGAGGTTGTAGAGCACCTCGGCGGCCTGCGCGGAGGCTTCGTCGTTGCCTTTGAGCGTGTCGTCGCAGAGCTCCCAGAAGGCTTCGTCGCCGGGGCGTTGGTGGGTGAGGTCGCCGTTGAAGGACTCGTGGTGCCAGCGGTCGGCGTGGGGCCAGGCGCTACGCTCGATGATCTCGTCGGCGAAATACTCGAGAGCAGGGGCCACGATGCGGTAGGCCTGCCTGCAAGCGTCGGAGTGTTGGGCCGCGTCCTGAGCTTCGCGGAGCCTTTGCCGGAGGGCGCTCTGGACTTCCTCGAAGGGGCGCTGGGTGCGGTTGTTCCGCGCGTCGCGGTTGAGTCGGAGGATCTCGTTGATGAAGGGCTCGCAGATATCGGCGGCGCAGGGCGGCGGTCCCCCTGGCGTGTTCGGGCGGGCTTGGATCGTGGACTCGCGTCTGCTCATCGGGAGGGCACCTCGGTCTGAAGCCTACGTGCCTCGTTGACGCAAGTGAGCAGGAAGAGGTTGAACTCCAGCGCGATAGTTTCTTCGTCGAAGCCGGCCTTGCCCTCCTTGTCTTTCGAGAAGAGCCGTTCATAGCGCTCCCAGCACTCGGCGGGCGTGGGGTTCGCTCGGCGCAGGCCCGCCTTGATCTCGTCGGGCATGAGGTGCCGGGTGCGGTCGTTGAGCCAATTGATGGCGGTTTCCGCTGAGAGCTCGATCAACTTCTCCAGGGAGCCCTCTAAAGATTTCAGGGCGGTCTCGAGCCTGGACCCCACGCGCCCGCGTTGTCGTGATTCGTGGATTATTTTCTTTAGGTCTTCAAATCCACCCGGTGCCTCGCTGGGTTGGAGGTGAGCGGGGATTCGGTGGTGCATGTCGTTGAGGCGCTCGGCAAGCCGTTCGGCGATTCGTCGCACGCATTGTTCCAGTCGTAGTTCGACGGCAGCGGGTGCTGGTCCAGGCAGCGTGCCGGCAGGCGCGTGGGCGGGAGGCGGGTCGAACTCCGGGGATGCGTCGAGAAGGGCCGCGAGGGCGGGGCGTTGATCCTTCGGGCAGGAGGCGAAGACGCGGTCGAACTCGGCCCGGATCGCGGGTGCGGCGGGTTCGCTGACCCAGTCGAGGCACGAGCGGAGGTTCCGAAGCCGGTGGGCGAGCTGCTCGATGGCCGGACCGAGAGGTGGGGAAGAGGTCATGATCTTGCTCCAGACCGCAAGATAACTGGTTCCTTCCGACTTTGGAGGGCAACCTGGCCACGCACGGCGGGAGATGGCGGATTGTTGTGGGCCAGAAGTTTAGGATTGACAAAGTGTTCCATCTTCTGGTCGACTGGTGTTCGGGTACGTGCTGCGCCTGGTCGGTGAGTGAGGGAGTCTGGGGGTATTGGGGGAGACTTTGGTGAAGTCGCCTCAGGTTCGGTCCGATGACCGGCGGCATGACGAACTCCATCCTCACGCGGGCGACTCGGTTGGGTTCGGCGACGTTGATCGCGGCGGTGATTGCCGCGTCGGGCTGCGTGGGGCGCCCGGTGGGGAGATATGTGGCGCGCTCGTACGACGGCCCGCAGACGGTGGGTTGGGGCGGGGGCGTGGGGGCGGGGGATGCGCTGGGTTTGGCGCTGCTGCCGAAGCGGCCAACTGATTCCGAGACGAGGTACGCGAAGCGCGGGGAGGGGATGCGTGAGACGCACGCCGCAGCTCAGGCCGACCCGGACCCTGAGATCGTGCACTGAAGGTGCGTGGTCGGGAGACGGGGGCCTCGTGTGTTCCGGACGAATGATCCGGTCATGGCGAACCTTACCGTGCGGCTGCGAACGCTTCTTTGACGGCGGCGATGAACTCGGTGACGGTGTCGGGCTCGGCCTTGAAAGGGAACGAGAGGCGGAAGCCGACATCGCCGAGGCGTTTGTCGGGTGTGCCGTCAATCCGCACACTGAAGTCCTCTTTCGGAGAGACCCACGCCGGTGTGTCGTTGGCCCCCACGATGAGGAGATTCGGGTCGAGGTTGTCGGCGGCGGTGAAGGCTTGACGATCGAGCGGCGTCATGCAGGACAAGCCGGCCGCGGCTGGGTCGGGGCCGTCGAGCCACTCGGCGGCGTTGCCGATGAGGTCGAAGAACCGGGGAGTTCGACTTGCGCTCGAGCCTGGTCGAACACGATCGGGCGGGGGGATGATGCGCAGGAAGATGTGGTTGTCGTCGGCGTTGTCCACGCTGTGGGCGTTCCACTTTGCGCCCTTGAGCAGACCCAGGAACGCGTCGCGGGGTGCTGGGTTTCCTGCGTCGATGACGCGGCGTCTCCACGAAGAATCGGCGAGATTGGGCGGCACGTCCCGCGCTCGGCCGTTCAGCATGGCGACGAAGGCGTCCCGTTCGTTGCGCGCGAACTTTGATCGAAGGGCGTCGGTCCACGCTTGGCGCGACGGCAGAGAGCACCCCAGCGACGCGGCGACGTGGCGGGCCGCGCTGAGCGTGATAAAGGTCAAGGGGTGGTCAAAGGTCGGATCGATGGGGCCTCTCGGCCACGTCGCGGCGCTTCTCTGCCGCGTCTCCGTCTGCCACCAGTCCGTCGGAGCCTGGGCATCGGCCGTATGCTCTTCCAGGTGGCCGCCCTTCTGCATCTCCGTCCAGAGCTTTGTGTGTTGGATGTTCAGGCCTTTCCGGCGGGTGCTCACGAAGGTGCCGCGGAAGGAGCCGTGCTCCCGCTGGTAGTCGTCATTGGTGTCGAAGCCTCCGATCTCTCGATTCTCCGTCGCCTTGAGCACTGCCTTGAAACTCTCCTCAACTCTGGCTCCTGGGGTGTTCATGGCGCGGAGGTGATTCACGGCGAACTCGGTGGCCTGGATGTAGCGGTCAGCTTGCATTAAGTCAGATTCGCGCTTGACGAGGATGAACGCGAGGATGGCGGGGTCGCCTTCGAGGCTAGGGCTCTGAAACTCGATATAGGCGCCCTCCTGGTGACCGTCGCTGACCATCTGGTTTTCGAGGAGGATCCAACCGGCGGCGCCGGGGCCGGTGCCGCGGAGTTCTTCGATGATGGCCTTCTTCGGGCGGGCGGTGAAGCGCTCGGTGGTATTCAAGGCTCTCGAGAGAGGGTCTCGGATCGAGCGGAGCGGGCTCGCTTCGGCGGTGGTGTTTGTCGCCGCCTTGAGGCTGGCGATGCCCTGATTGACGGCGTCGCGATTCTCAGGCGTTGCGATCGAAACGAGCTGGAGCGCGGCAAGCAGCCAGGCGGCGTCGCAAAGGGTCGCGCTGTCGGTGAGGTCCGCGCTGTCGGGCGGGGCCCAGCGGAGTGCCATGTCTGTTGTCCAGTCGGCGGCTTGGGGGACGAGAACGGAGAAGGCAGCTCGGGCTTGTTCAACAGCCTTCAACGCGTCGAGCGATCCATCATCGGCGCGCATCGGGGGCGCGGTGAGATCGGCTTCAAGACGGCGCGCCACCCGCGCGGCGAGGGTGCGATCGGCGTGCCGCTTGATGCTCTCGGGAAGTCGCTCGCGCTTCAACAGCCGGCTTTGCTCGAGGCGGATGTTCTCGGTCGTGACGAGGAGCCGTGCGTCGTCGCCACGGGATCGGAGGTGGGCGTAGAGGGTGAGCGCGGCGTCGAGGCGGGGATCGGGCTCGGCAAGCGCCGACCAGGTGATCGTCGTGCGGTGGAGATCGGCGGAAGCACGCGTCCGGGCGTTGCAGATCTCATCGAGTGCGAGGAAGATCGCGGGTGGATCGGCTGGTCCTGCAGAGGAGTCAGTGCGGCGGGACTTGTTCCAATCGGCGGCGAGCCCGCGGGCCATTTCAAGGAAGGGCGAGTCGGCTTCGCCATCGTTGAGAGCAGGCAGATCTCGGAGCGACTGTCGCCAGGTTGCGGAGCGGGTGAGAAGGTCACGAGCAGCGGCGGGGGTGCTGAACGCGTCGGACGGGGGCGTTCCTTCGGGTGCGGCGGCAGTCGAGATGAAGAGGTCCAAGAAAGCCTCGGCCTGATCGGCCAACTCTCGGAAGGTGGGTCCAAGATCGGGGATGGGAGCATCTGGATGGGAGAAGCGTTCGGCCGCCCACCGGGCGTTGGCGAGACCCTTCGCGGCATCGCGCTGCGTGGCGAGCATCACCTGGACCGCGGAGGCGAGCTGTGCGGCGAACTTATCGGCGGCGTCTTGTGACCGGGCACGGAGCTGATCGGCGTCGTTCTCGAGTCTTTTGATCTGTTCGGACCACGCTTCGGGGGTCAGGTCGGAGAGTGTGTCAAGAGCATTCGGTGCCGCGGGATCGAGAGCCTGCCCAGCCCGGGTCTGGAGGTCTGTGAAGACTTGCGACAGCGGCGTGTAGAGCGAGTTGTCGGTCTGCGCGAGCCAGTCGACGGTAAGCCGCACGGCGATGACCTTGTCGAGCATTTCGCTGCGGCGAGCGTGGGCTTCCGCAGAGAAGGCGTACGACGCGGCGGCTGTTGACCACCGCGCGATGCGGTGGTAGACGGCGGCCGGCTCTTTCGAGGGGGTGCGGATGATTCCCTCAAACTGTCGGGCGAGGTCGTCTAGGTTCGGATGGCCGAAGCGCGGTTGATCGAGTGCGCGAAGTGCTTCGAGTGATTTGACCGCGGCCTTGGTTCGGGAAGCAAAGTCGGCGAGGGTGCCGGCGGGCCAGTCGTCGGGAAGGCTGTCGGGCTGGCGGGGGTTGAGGATGCCGGTGGAGGTGCTTTGGAGGTCGGCTGCGATACGAGTTTTGATCCAGTCGAAGGGCGTTGACTCCCCGCCGCTGACGCGGTGATTGAGCAGGGCTTGTGCGGCGGAGGGCTGGGAGTCGAGCCATTGCTGGAGGGCGGCTTCTGGGGTGTCTTCCGGCGTGGTGTCGCGCTTTGGGAGCGAGACTGCATCGGCGAGTGCGGCTTTCACTTCCTTCTGGAAAAGGACGAGTCGTGCGAGAGCGTCGACGGCGCTTGCGGTCTTGGTCTTGTCGATCCGCAGATTGTTCAGAGTGGCTTCCGCGCGGGCCGCGGCGGGGTCCGTGCCGTCGAGCGGGGTCCCCTGGCCATCCTCCCAGAAGGGCTTGGCTTCGCTCAAAAGGCTGAGCTTCTCGGCATCGGTACCGGTGATGCCCTGAATCCAGTTCCGCAGAGGCTCGATGCGGGGTCGGAGTGTGTTGATGGTTTCCCGCAGTGTGTCCCGTTCATTCGCCAGCTTCCCGTCCACGGCGTTCCGGGTGTTCCGCCGCAGAACCTCGGCGAAGTTCTGACCTTCGGTGCTTCCCATGAGCGGGATGAGGATTCGCTCGGGGCTTTGAGCGCGGAGCCCGTCGCGCAGCGTCTGGAAGACGAACAGGGGCGTCACTTCGCCCCGGCTAAAGAAGATCAGCAGCCACAGGAGCAGCGGCGCGGTGACGGCGGTGGGGGCCTTCCAGCCGACCCAGCGGAGCAAGCAGAAGAGAAGCGAGAGACGCAGGCGTCGTCTTGCTGCAACGAGCGAGAGTTCGCCGTCTCGCAACCCGGTGATGACGCCGCTCCAGAGGCGTGACTCGGCGCGGCCCAGCGCGGGGGTGTCGCCGGGCGAGAGCGTGTCCGGCGGGTTCCAGAAGTGGCCGCGAGTAGCCAGCGCGTGCAGCACGCTGGCGAGCCGCCGCTGCTGGGACTGCGTGGAGTTCTTGGAAGGGTCGGGCGCGGCGAGGCGTGCGACGCGGACGCTGGGTCGCGTGAGCGGGCGACGGCGGGCGTCGGCCTCGATGAAGACGGCGCGGGGGTCCGGGGTTTCGCCCGGGCGTTGGCAACGCGTCTCGAGAGCGCGGAGGGAGCTCATGAGCCCGAGCCCGATGTAGTGGACCTGGAAGCCCGAGAGCTGATCGCCTCGGAGCATAATGTCGCAGAGGGTGAGGCGTGGCTTTGGGAAGGCCACGCGGACCTCGGCGGGGGTCGACTGGATATCAAGAACGGGCTCGATGTACGCCGGGGCTTCCAGGGCGGCGGCCTGCCAAGCTTGGGCGTCTTTCAGCGCCTTCTCGAGGACCGTTTCCGCGGCGGTGGTGCTGAATGTGTCGCTTGGGCGGCGCGTGATGAGGAACTGGACGGGCGTGCCGTCGGGGAGCGCGGCGTCGATGATGTACGACCACGGGCCCACGAGGGTCCGGGAGGCGTGCGCGGCTTGATCCCCGGGGGGACGGCTCATGCGCGCATCGTAACCGTGCGCGCGTGGGGCGCGAAGGGGGACTTAGATCCAGCTCGCACTCGTTTGCTCGTCGGCTGCTTGACGCGCGGCGGGGTCCCACGGTGGGATGCCGCCGCGGCCGCGGATCTGCCCGTCGACCCAGAGGAGGGCTTCTTCGACAGCGACGTAAAGCGCCTCGGGGATCTGGTCGTCGACTCGGAGTTCGTGGAGGGCGCGGGCGAGCGGGACATCTCGGTAGACAGGGATGCCTTCTTCGTTAGCGATCTCGATGATGCGGCGGGCGATCCACTCCTGGCCTTTTGCCATGACACGCGGGGCAGACTCCTGGGCAGGGTTGTAGCGAAGGGCCACGGCGTAGTGGGTGGGGTTGACGATGACCGCGTGCGCGGAGCGGACCTGCTCGAACATCTGGCCCTGGAGGATCTCTTCGTGGAGGCGCCGTCGCGCGGCCTTATGCTCGGGGTCGCCCTCGCTCTCCTTAAACTCGCGTTTGACCTCTTCCTTGGTCATCTTGTTCTGGCGGATGTGGTTCCACCACTGGTAGGCGGCGTCGAGCACGCCGAAGCCGGCGAAGAAAACGACGCAGAAGACCGCGGTTCGCATCGAGAGGTCCCACGCGAGTGCGACGGCGTGGACGGGCTGCACGGTGCAGAGGCGGAGCACATCGATGATCGAGCCCTTGGCGACGGCGTAGGCAATCCAGCCCACGGCGATCGACTTGACCATAGTCTTGGCAAACTCAACCCAGGTGTTGAGGCTGAAGAACTGGCGCTTGAAGCCGGGGATGGGGTTGAGCTTGGTCAGCTTGGGCTTGAGAGGGTCGGCGGCGAGCAGGGCTCCGACTTGGAGAAACGAGGCGGCGGCGGCGGCGATGACGGCGGCGGCGAGGATGACGGCGAGGGGACGCGCAAAGCCCCACGCCGCGGCGGAAGTAGCCTCAAAAATGGTCGGTAAGTTCGGCGGGTCCCCGGCGGCGAGGGTGAAGCAGGACCCGGAGGCGGATAGGGCCGCCTCGGCGAGCGGGCGGGCCTGCGCGGCGAGAGCGAGGAGGGCGGCCGCGAGGAGCACGGCGCCGGCGAGGTCGCGCGACTGCCAGACCTCGCCGCGCTCGCGGGCTTTTCGCAGTTTTCGCTCCGAGGGCTGCTCGGTGCGTTCTTGTGAGGTGTCTTGCGACATCGTTCAGGGCCCCCCCCCCCCCAGCCCCCCCCCCCCCCCCGCCGCGGGGGGGGGGCCGGGG
>CAZDYM010000014.1:3248-6936 GCA_964509325.1 uncultured Phycisphaeraceae bacterium | reverse complement strand
AACCAGCAGCCCGAGCGGGCCCTTCACGGCCAGCCCGAGGAAATAGGCCTGAAACTGCGGGGCGATGCGGTTGATGAGACCAAGGGCGAGGTCGAGGATGAGCATGACGACGAGCACCGGGGCGGCGAGGCGGAGCGAGATGACCAGCAGGCCGGCGGTGATGCGGATGACGTTCTCGGAGGCGTCGGGGGCGTGGAGGGACCGCGACGGTGGGCTGAAGAGCGGGATCAGCGCGAGGCTGCTCGCCAGGGTCTCGATGAGGACGCGGTAGCCGCCCGAGGCGAGGAACAGGGCGACGGAGAGTTGGAGGAAGAAGACGGAGAGGACGGACTGGTGCTGCTGGGAGAGCGGATCGAGGATGTTGGCGAAGGTGGCGCCGCGTGCGGAATCGACGAGATACCCGAAGGCGGCGAAGGCTTCGAAGATGACGAGCACAATCAGAGCGATGGTGAGGCCCACCAGGAGTTCCTTGACGAGAAGAGCGGCGAACGTGCCCACGGCGAGGGCGGTCTGGGCCGGGGGCATCGCGAGGGGTAAAAGGACGAGCGAGAGCGCGATCGCGACGCCGAAGCGGAATCGACGAGGCGTGGCGTTGCCGCCGAACAGAGGCGTGAGGATGATCAAAGGGAAAAGGCGGGCGACGAGCAGCGCGACACCCTGGAGCGAAGTCGTCGGAGCCTGGGTGATTTGCTCGAGTGTGGGGTTCACGCTGGCACCGGGGTATCCCCGTGGAAAGTGCGGTTCATGGCGCTAGGACGGGGACCACCGTCCGCCGCTTCTAGGTCACGCTGGGGATGAGTTCGAGCAGCGCGGCTGCGAAGCGGGCCAGGGTCGTCACCATCCAGAGGCCGGCGAAGACGAGGACGGCGAAGACGGCGACGAGCTTTGGCGCAACGGTGAGCAGCTGTTCTTGGACCTGGGTGGCGGCTTGGACGATGCTGACAGCCAAGCCGACGAGCGTAGCAACGATGACCGCCGGGCCGCTGAGGATGAGCGTGATGACCAGCGCTTCTCGGACGATGCGGAGCACGGTGTCGGCGTTCATGAGCGGGTCCCTTGGGTTGCGGCGTGACCTAGATGGGCTGGGGTCGAGGGGGGCAACGGCTTCAGTGGTAGCTGAGCACCAGGCCCTTGACGATGACGGTCCAGCCGTCGACGAGCACAAAGAGCATGAGCTTCAACGGGAGTGAGACGGTCTGGGGCGCGAGCATCTGCATTCCCAGCGCCAGCAGGATGTTGCTGACGACCAAGTCGAGGACGAGGAAGGGGACGAAGATGAGGAAGCCAATCTTGAAGGCCTCGGTGAGTTCCGTGAGGACGAAGGCGGGGGTGAGGATGACCAGTTCATCGATCCAAGCGGGGGCCTGGGGTGGGGTCTGAGAAGGGACGCTCGGGCCGTCGGTTGCGGCGGTTGCGGCGGCAATCTGGGGGTTGCCGCGCTGTGCGGTCACTTGCGCGAGACGGCGGAAGAGCCGGATGTTGGCAGGGTCGCTGTTCTTCTCCAGGAAGTCGCGGACCGGTGCGCGGGCGGCGGAGAGCGCGTCGGTGACATCCGACAGTCGGCGGTCGGCGCGTTTGCCGGAGCTCTCGGCGGCGGGCGTTGGTCCGCCCGAGGCACCGAGCAAGCGGGCGCGGGATTCCGTGGGAATGGCGGCGTAGATGCGCTCGCCCACAGGCCACATGACATGGATGCTGAGGATGAGGGCGAGACCCGTGATGACGGTGTTGGGCGGGACCTGCTGCGTGCCGAGGGCCTGGCGGATGATGCCTCCCACGATGACCAGTTTGGCGAAACTCGTGACCATTGTGAGAACGAAGGGGAGAAGGGCCAAGCCGGCGAGTGCGACGACCCAGACCAGCAGACCCTCGGCGAGGGCGGCTGGCGGCGGGGCGGACTCAGCCGCGATGGTGATCGGCGTGCTCAGCGCGGGCATGGGCGGGCTCCTTAATGGGGAGAGAGGCGAGGGCCGCGCCGAAGGGCGCGCTGGTTTGGCTAGGGTGGGGCGAGGGGCTGTGGGCGCTGCTCGAAGAAGATGGTGTATGGACGTGGTGCGTGCGGTCGGATGGTGTGCTGGTCAGGTCGGTGATGAGGTTGAGCCCTTGTGGTCCGGAGCCCACGAGCAGGGTTCTCCCGCCGGCCCGGACGATGAGCAGGGAACGGGCGGGGTCGAGCCTTCGCGAGGAGACGATGTCGATGTCGGCACCGGATGATGCGGAGTGGCGCGTCTTGGCGAGCCACCTGGGCAGGTAGCGTGCGAGCAGCAGCAGGGCGGCGACCATGACCAGCAGCGTCACGATCATGCGGACGAGCGCGGCGGTATAGTCCGGCAGCGCGATGTCTGCGGCGGGCGCGGCGAGTGCGGAGTCTGCGGTGCCGTCGCTCGCCAGAGCCAGTGCGTCCGGAACCAGAAAACCCAGGGCCAAGGCGAGGGCGCACGCCGATGCCGCGGCGGCGGCGGAGGCGGGTCGGGTTACTGGGATTGATTGGGTAGCGCCCAAGACAGCACCCTGACGGCGGCTTGCCCGTCGACCGTGACCAACTCGCCGGCACCGGCCGGCTGTCCGCCCACCCAGAAGCGCACGGGCGCGCCGGGGTCGAGTTCGAAGTCCATCATCGCACCTGGGGCGAGCCGCGCCAAGGCCCCGGTGGACGCCCGCGCTTTGCCCAGAACTGGCACGATCGAGGTGCTCGAAGAGGGCGAGCAGGGGGGGTGCGGGCGCGGGTCAAAGTCGGCGAGCCGGGCCGACGCGACGGCGGAGCGGAGGCAAGTGTCTTCCGCCCGCCCGACGGCCCAAGCGGTGTTGGTGACGACGTGCGCTTCACGCCAAGGACTTGGGCCTTCCTGGGCGGAAAGTTGGGCGGAAAGCAGGAGGCAGTCGCCAGGCTCGATGGCGTCGAGCTCGCTCTCATCGGTGAGGATGGGTGCGAGCGCGAGGCCGAGTTCTATGACCTCGGTGTGGGCGGGCTCGCGGAGCGGTACCGATGGTTCCGAGTGCCCAGCGGTGACGGCCGACCCGCTGATCCGCACGCAGCCGGCAGCAGCGCCAACCGCAAGTTCGAGTGTCACCGCGTGTTCGCTCGTGGCGTGCTTGTGGGTGGGGACGCGGGTCAGCGCGGAAACGGTGATGGCCCCCGGTCTGGCGTCAATGCGGCGGATCAGCCGATCGAGAGTTTCGAGGGTGATGAACTCAAGGATGCCCTGCTCGCCGTCGCTGAGGGGGCCGTACCCGCGGATGCCCCCGAGCCCTTTGGTGAGGGTATCGACAAGGGAGCGGGCGGCGGGCAGGTCGAGAGTGATGGCGAGTTGGCTTGTGCCGATGCGCAGCTCGACCGCGAAGCCAACGGGCTCGGCGCCTGCGTTTGGTGGCGCAGCGGGGGAGATCGTGATAGGAGTGCCGATGACCGAGCCGAGGATCTCGCGGGTCTGGGCGCACGACCACGCCAGCCAGAGGCGGGGCGCGACGGGCAGCCAGTCGGCCGCGGGCCCGCGGACGAACGCGGGCTCGGCGAGGGCCGAGGCGCGCCAGGAACGGAGGCTTTCGGTGGAGCCGGTGGACATGGCCCGAGGACCGCAGAGGGAGGCACCCTGAGATGCGAGACACCGATCTTGCTCCGGTCGGGGGCGTGCGTCAACACGGAGAGTGGTGGTCACGCGACGGCTCCGACGGGCTGGGTTGTGGCGGCGAG
>CAZDYM010000014.1:0-3232 GCA_964509325.1 uncultured Phycisphaeraceae bacterium | reverse complement strand
TCGAGCCCGCGAGCACGGAGGCAATCGAGAAGTGCCTCGATGCTGCTGGTGTCGCCTCCGGTCAGGGAGACCTCGATGCGCCGATTGCCCTTCGACGCCAGTTGAAGTGTGAGCCCGGCGAGGGGCCCGCGGCTGATGCCGATGGCGATGCTCGGGCCGTCGGAACCACGGTGAAGGCCGCAGAAGGACATGACCTGTTGAAGAACCGAGTCGGGGATGGGTTGGGGCTTGGGCGCGGGCTCTGGGGATGACGGGTCCGTTGGTCTTGGCGATGGTGAAGCGATCGGGATGGGAGTCGCGGCATCGGGTGGGTGCGACGGTTCGTCGTCGGCGTGGTGCTTGGATTCGCGCTGGCTCTGGTCGTCGCCGTGGTCGCGCGCGGCGGCGGCGCCGGACTTGGAGGCGACCCGGCGCTGCAGGCCGGCAAGACCGTCGCCGATGGTGCCGAAGGAGTCCGGCAGCAGGTCGAACAGCCCGGGGCGTGGGGTGGAGCGGCTCGGACCGCCGGCCTCGGGGGGCTCGGCGTTGCGGCTTTGGCGAAGCTCGGTCACGCCAGCCTGCGCGGCGTGAGCCGGCTCGGCGGCGAGGATGCTGAGCCTCGGCGAGGGATGCGGCTGGGCGGCGCTGCTTGGCTGTGGAACAAGCCGGGGAGCGGCGCACGGCACAGCGGGGCGAGGGCACGGTTGTGGACCGGTCTGTTGGTTGCCCTGAAGTGCCGCGGCGGTGAGGCGGCGCGCGAGTTCAAAGGAACTGCCGCCGGTGATCCGTCGCACGGCGTCGCGCTGATCGCGGGCGGCGCGGTCCAGGCGAGCAACCTCGGCGTGGCGGACCGCGTCGTCGTGATGGCTGTTTTCGGAGATGGAGGTCATGGCGGTTCCTCAGGTCGGCCCGCGGGACCAGGACTGGATCGAGTCGTCGTCGCGGTTCAACTCTTCGCGCTTCTCCGCTGCGGCTCGGTGCTCGAGCTCGCGCTGCGCGCGGAGGCGGGCGAGGGCCTCTTGGCGGGAGAGGGCGTCCGCGAGTTCGCGCCTGCGGAGGGCGATCCGCTCCCGCGCCCAAGCGACTTCGCCTTTCTGGTTCTCCAGCTTCTCGAGGGCTTGTTGCAGGTATTCGCCGCAGCGGGCGACAAACGCGTCCGCCGCAGGGGCATCGGCGGAGGCCCGACACCCGAACAGAGCCCGTCTGGCTTGGACCGCTTCGAGTCGGGCTCGGGCGACGCCACGCTCCCGCCAGCGAAGAATCACCAACTGGCGGCGGTGTTCCGCTTCGGCCAGCGCGAGCGCGTCCGATGCGTCTTCCTTGTCTTCTCGGGCGGTATCCAGCAGAGGCTGGAGCTCGAAAACGAAGCCGCGCATGGCCATGGCTCAGCCTCGGGGCGCGAACAGAGCGCGGAGTTCGGAAACCGACTGGTCCAGCGGCCGGGCCCGGGCGTGTCTGTCCTGGGTAACGAACCGGGCCACCTTCGGGTACCACGGGACCGGGTCGAGTTCGGCCGAGCCTGCGGGGTGCTCGTACAGACCCAAGGCGATCTTGTCGTAGTTCTGCTCATACGAGGCGACGACCTGCACGGCCCGGGCGGCGGCGGCGGCATGCTCGCGCGAGACGATCTCGTGCATCACGCGGCTCTTGCTGTCGGTGAGGTCGATGGCGGGGTAGTGCCCGCGGCCCGCGAGGCGGCGCGACAGGGTGACGTGCCCGTCGAGCAGGCTGCGGGCCTCGTCGGCGACGGGCTCGTTGACGTCGTCGCCCGAGACCAGCACGGTGTAGAAGGCGGTCATGGTGCCGGCGTCGTCGTTCCCGGCGCGTTCGAGGAGGCGCGGGAGCGTCGCGAAGACCGAGGGCGGGAAGCCCTGTCGTCCCGGCGGCTCGTTGGCGGCGAGGCCGATCTCGCGAAGGGCGCGGGCGAAACGGGTGACTGAGTCCATCATGAGGACGACGTTTTTGCCCTCGGCGCGGGCGGTCTCGGCGATGGCGGTGGCGGTGTAGGCCGCCTTGAGACGGAGCATGGCGGGCTCGTCGCTGGTGCTGACGACGACGGTGGACTTGGCGAGGCCCTCTGGGCCCAGGTCGTCTTCGATGAAACCGAGGACCTCGCGTCCGCGTTCGCCGATCAGGGCGAGGACGACCACATCGGCGTCGGCGTTCTTGGCGATCGAGCTGAGCAGGGTGCTCTTGCCGACGCCGGCGGCGGCGAAGATGCCCATGCGCTGCCCGCGTCCGACGGTGAGGAGGGTGTCGATGGCCGTGACGCCGGTGGAGAGCGGCTCGGTGATCCGCCGGCGCTTCAGCGGGTTGGGCGGGGGGCGCATCATCGGGGTGGTGGGGGCGCCTTCGAGCGATGGTCCGGCGTCGATGGGGCGGCCCAGGCCGTCGAGGATGCGTCCGCGGACGATGGGGCCGCAGGGAACGCGGAGATCAGCGCCGAGCGCGAGGACGGGTGCGTTGATGGCGACCTTGTCCATGTGCCCCATGGGCATCATGACGACCTCGTCGCGGTCGAAGGCGATGACTTCGCACACCAGGTCGGGGGCACCCGGGCGGGAGATCCGGCAGGCCTCGCCGAGCTGGATGTCGGGCACTTTGGCGCGAATGGCAGGGCCGCTGACGGCGGTGACGCGGCCGCGGCGCTCGACCAGGGGGGCGGAGCCGATGGCGCGATTGATCGCGTCGAGGGTTAGGCCCGCGGCGATTCTGGGCGCGGCGCCTGCGGTGGCGGGGGTGGTCGGCGTGGTCATGGAGCGGCCTCTTCCGCGGCGGCGCGGCGGGCGGCGTCTTCGAGAAGGCGGAGCCGCGCGTGCAGGCCGCCCTCGTAGAGGCCGTCGGGGGTTTCGACCAGCGCGGAGAAGCGGGGCCGCTGCGGGTTCTCGATCAGCTCCAGCCGTGCCGGGTCGGGCAGGGCGGTCAGGCGCGGACGGATGATCTCGGCGTCGTGTGGGTGCAGTTCGAGCTTAACGGGGCCGTCGGCGCGAGAGGCCCGCAACGCCGCGGCGACGAGACCGATGAGGCGTTCGGGGTGGGCCGTGAGCTCGGCCTCGAGCACCGCGGCAGCGACGGGGAAGACGCACGCCGCGAGCGCTTCGGCGGCTCGGCGGTCGGCGTCGTCGGCGGCGCGGCTGAGCGACTGGAGGCACCGGTCGATCTCGGTGCGGCGCTCGGCCTCAGCGGCGGCGCGGGCTTCGGCTCGGCAGCTCTCGGCCTGAGCCCGTGCTTCCTCCAGGAGGCGCTGGGCTTC
>CAZDYM010000013.1:19494-20016 GCA_964509325.1 uncultured Phycisphaeraceae bacterium | reverse complement strand
GATCACGCAGGGGCTGATGTGGCGTGCGTTCTCCCCCGAGGGCGCGCTGGCGTACCCCGACTTCGTGCAGACCGTCAGCAAGCTCGTGCCGATGTACATGATCCGGGCCGCGGGCGGCGCGATCTACATCCTGGGCGTCACGCTGGGGGCGTTCAACGTCTTCATGACGTGGAAGAGCCGCCCCGCCTCGTACGACGTGCCGGTGCACGAGGCCCCGGCGCTCTCGGAAACCTTCGACGCGGACCCCGTCTACCGCTCGGACCTGACCGGTGTGATCCCCGCCGGCAAGAGGGCCGACGAGTTCGTCGAACTTTCCTGGCACCGGCGCTGGGAGCGGCTGCCGCTGCGGTTCACGGCGTGGACGACGGCGGCGGTGATCGTGGCGTCCCTGTTCGAGTGGCTCCCGATGTTCCTGATCCGCTCGAACGTGCCGACCATCGCCACCGTGTCACCGTACACGCCGCTGGAGGTCGCCGGGCGAGACATCTTCATCGCCGAGGGCTGCTACAACTGCCACTCGCA
>CAZDYM010000013.1:0-19459 GCA_964509325.1 uncultured Phycisphaeraceae bacterium | reverse complement strand
GCAAGCCCGGGGAGTTCGTGTACGACCACCCGTTCCAGTGGGGCAGCCGGCGCATCGGGCCGGACCTCCACCGCGTGGGCGGGAAGTTCTCGCACGACTGGCACGTGCGCCACTTCGAGAACCCGCGGAACGTGGTGCAGTCTTCGATCATGCCGAGCTACGCGCACCTGCTGAAGAAGAGGATCAACTACGACCAGATCCCCGCGCACATGCGGGCGCTGCGCCTGACGGGTGTTCCCTACAGCGACGGCGCGATCCGCTCGGCGGTTCAGGACGCCAGGGCGCAGGCCGGTCGGATCAATGACGAACTCATCGCCCAGCAGGGGTACGACAACGTGGCGGACACCCAGGTGATCGCGATGGTCGCGTACCTGCAGCGGCTCGGCACCGATATCAGCAAGCCGCCCGAGTCCGAGGCGCCGCGTGTGTCGGCGCCGGCGGCGCGGCACAAGCAGCCCGTCGCGCCGGCGACGGCCGAGGGCGACGCCGTCGCCCAGGGAGGTGGGCGATGAGTCTGACAGACGTGATGAGCGGCGCGGGGCTGTGGGTCTTCCCGTCGGTCGCGCTGGTCATCTTTGCCTCGGTGTTCGCGGCGGCGGTATGGAGGGCGTTCTCGAGGTCGGGCGAGCACGCCCGTGCCCACGCGGCGCGTCTGCCGCTGGAAGACGCCCCGATCCGTGCCATGGGCAAGGCCGTGCAGGCCGGGAAGGAGAAAACGTGATGAGCCAGACCCGCGGCAACCTGATGGACCACGCCTACGACGGCATCCGCGAGTACGACAACCCGACGCCCGGGTGGTGGCACCTGCTGTTCTGGGCCACCATCGTGTTCTCGGCTGTGTACGGCGCGTTCTTCCACTTCAGCGAGTTCCGCTGGAGCGAGCAGGACACGCACGCCCGGGACCGGGTGGCCCACTTCGAGAGGCTGTTCGGCGAGCTGGGCGAACTCGAGGGCGACGAGGCCACCATCCTGAAGCTCGCCGGCGAGCAGAAGTGGCTGAACGTCGGGCAGTCGGTGTTCGCCCGGAACTGCACGCAGTGCCACGGCGCCGAGGGCGGGGGGATCAACGGGCCCAACCTCACGGACGACTCGTACAAGAACATCAGGAAAGTGACCGACCTGTTCGCGGTCATCAGCGAAGGCATTGTCGACAAGGGGATGCCGGCTTGGAAGAACCGGATGACCCAGAACGAGCGGGTGGTCGTGTCGTCGTATGTGCTGAGCCTGCGCGGGAAGAACGCCGCGGGCGGCAAGCCCGCCGAGGGCGATGTCATCGCGCCGTGGCCGCCGATCCCCGCGCCGCAGGCGAAAACGGAGTAGCCAGCACCCATTGGGCGAGATGCAAACGCCCCCGCGTGCCCCGCGTCGGGCGCGCCCAACCCCGAAGCACCATGAGCACCGGAGCGGAGAACACCTTGATGAAAGTCCACGCGGGCCTGGGCGCCAAAGCCGCCGAGAGCGAGCACGGGCGCCGCGTGCTGGCCACGCTGAACGCCGACGGCTCGCGCCGCTGGCTCGACCCCAGGCCCAGCAGGGGTCGGTTCCACCGGGCCCGAGGCATCGTGGCGTGGGTGCTGATCTCTCTCTACGCGGTCCTTCCGTTCATCCCCATCAACGGGCACCCTGCGATCCAGCTCGACCTGGCCAACCGCAAGTTCCATCTGTTCGGTCTGACGCTCCTGTCCACCGACACGCTGCTGATGGTGACGCTGGCGCTGGCCATCGGGTTCGGGATCTTTCTTGTGACGGCCCTGTTCGGACGCGTGTGGTGCGGCTGGGCGTGCCCGCAGACGGTGTACATGGAGTTCGTCTACCGTCCGCTGGAGCGGCTGTTCCGGGACAAGCAGGGCAACACCACCGGGTGGCGGCGGGCGGCGAAGTACGGGCTATACGCCCTCGTCTCTCTGCACCTCGCCAACGTGTTCCTGGCGTACTTCGTCGGCACCGAAAAGGTGCGGGAGTGGACGCTGGGATCGCCCTTGGATCATCCCGCCGCGTTCTTGCTCGTGATGGCCGTCACGGGGCTCATGCTCTTCGACTTCGCCTTCTTCCGGGAGCAGACGTGCCTGGTGGCGTGCCCGTACGGGCGCATCCAAGCGGCCCTGCTGGACAGGCACTCGCTGATCGTGACGTACGACGAGAAGCGAGGCGAGCCGCGCCGCCCGGCCCGCACCCCGCCGCGGGCCGGCGATCTGCCCCTCGAGCAGCTCAGACTCGGCGACTGCGTCAACTGCCTCAAGTGCGTCACCACCTGCCCCACCGGCATCGACATCCGCGACGGGCTCCAGATGGAGTGCATCGGCTGCGCCCAGTGCATCGACGCATGCGACAGCGTCATGGACAAGCTCGGCAAGCCGCGCGGCCTCATCCGATACAGCAGCCAGGCCATGGTCGCGGGCGAGGCCAAGTCGCTGCTCCGCGCCCGCACGCTTATCTACCCGGTGCTGTTCCTCGGGGCGGCGTCCGCGTTTGTCACGCTGCTGATCACCCGCGGCCCGCTGGATGTCGACCTGCTCCCGCGGCAGGGGTCGCCGTTCTATGAACTCGCGGACGGGACGATCGGCAACCAGGTGCGTCTGAGCGTCGCGAACCGCACCGATTCGGCGCGGATGTACACCTTCGCCGTCGAGGGCGTCGCGGGCGCGAGGATCCTTGACGACAGGGAGACACTGCGGCTCTCTCCGGCGGAGAGCCGCGTTGTCGGGTTCGCGGTCAGTGTGCCGAGAGAGGCGCTGGGCCCACGCGGCGCGGCCGACGTGATCGTCACGGTGACCGACGACCTGGGCATGTCGCGCAGCGTGCGGTACCACGTGCTGGGCCCGGTGCACCGTGCGAGGAGTGCCGAGCAGATGCGGCCCGACCAGCCCGAGCAGCCCGAGCAGCCCGGGGGTGCGTCGTGAGGGCGAGTACGGACGGACGATGCGAAGCGCGCGGCCCCGGGGTCTGGAGCGTTCCGGCGCTGCTGGCGATCGTGTTCGCCGCGGGACTCACCGGGGTGGGCGCGCTGATCGTCCGATCGTCGGGGGATCCGACCTTCGGCATCGAGCCGGATTACTACGCCAAGGCGCTCACATGGGACCAGACCCGGCGCGTGCAGGCGCGCAGCGAATCCCTTGGCTGGGAGTGTGCCGTCACGGCTGACGACACCACGCTCCGCGTGCGGTTGACCGACCGGCGGGGGGAGCCCCTCAGCGGTCTGAACGTGTGCGCCGAAGTGTTCCCCTGGGCCCGATCGAAGGATCGGCGCACCCTGCAACTCCGAACCCACCGTCCGGGCGAGTACTCGGCGTCTCTGCTCCCCGAGAGCGGTGCCGAACCCCGTGAAGGCTGGTGGCAAGTGCGACTGCGGGCGGACGGTCAAGGCCACGTGTTTGTTCACGAGACGGCTGTCGGCGTGGGGACGGTGACGGAGGCCCTGCCGTGATGCCCCTGATCGTCGCGGTGCTGGTGGCTTCCCTCCTGGGCAGTCTCCACTGCGCGGGGATGTGCGGGGCGTTCGTGCTGTTCGCGGTCACGGGACCCGGAACCTCGGACGCGCGCGGAGCCGGCGGGCACATCCCGAGGCCGTGGCTTCACGCGGCGTACCACGCGGGGAGGCTCGTGGTGTACGTCGCGCTGGGCGCGTCGGCCGGGGCCGCCGGAGCCGCGCTCGACCTCGCGGGCTCGCTCGTGGGGCTGCAGCGCGTCGCGTGCATCGCCGCCGGCGCGCTGATGATGGCCTCGGGAATCCTGACGGTCCTGCGCCTGCGCGGGGTGCGGATCGGTCACCTCGTGGTCCCGCGTGCGTTCGAGCGGTGGCTGATGGCGGGTCATCGGGCGGCGCACGCGCTCTCGCCGGTGTCCCGTGCGCTCGCGACCGGGCTGCTGACCACGCTGCTCCCCTGCGGCTGGCTTTACGCGTTCGTGATCACGGCGGCGGGCACTGCGAGCGCCGGCTGGGGCGCGCTGACCATGGCCGCCTTCTGGACAGGCACGCTGCCGGTCCTGGTCGGCGTTGGGGCTGTCGCGCAGCGTGTCGGCGGGGCCTTCGGGCGCCGACTGCCGGTCGTCACCGCCGCGCTCGTCGCGGGGGTTGGACTGTTCACTGTCATCGATCGGGCCGGGCTGATGCACCGCACCATCGGGATGCTCGACCCCGGAGAAGAGCTCAATGCCGAGCAGGCCCTGGCACGCGCGACCGCCGGCGAGCCCTCCGAAGGGAGCTGCCATGGCGCGCCTTGACGCCAATCTCGCCAGCATGCCCATGCCGGGCGCAACCGCCGACCTCGCGGTTGTGGCGTGCTCACATTGCACGCTGCCTGTTCCCGCGGGGTTGATCGAGCCGCACGCCGAGGCGCAGTTCTGCTGCGCGGGCTGCCGCACGGCGTACCGGGTCATCCGCGCCGGTGGGCTTGAAGGGTTCTACAACCTCGTACAGTCCGAGCCCGGTGCCGCGCGACGGGCGCAAGCCGACCCCGACGCCCGCTTCGCGCACTTCGATGATCCGGCGTTCCATCGCCTGTACGTCGCCTGCGCCCCGGCCGGGCTGCGGGCTTCGCTGCGGGTGGAGGGGATGCACTGCGCCGCGTGCGTATGGCTGCTCGAACGGTTGGCGCGCGTCTGCCCGCCCGGCGCGGTGATCGAGAGCCGCGTGGACCTGCGCCGCCGCCTGCTCACGGTGACATGGCGCCCCGAGTCGGCGCGCCTCTCGGACATCGCCGCCGCGGTCGCGAGCCTCGGCTACGCGGTGCATCCACCGCGCGGCATGAGCTCCGCGGAGGCGCGGCGCCGAGAGTCCAGGTCGCACCTGATCCGGATCGGGGTCGCCGGCGCCATCATGGGGAACGTGATGCTGCTGACGCTGGCGCTGTTCGCGTCGGACGCGGACCGGGGCTCCGCCGTGATCGACCCGGGGATGCTCTCGTTCTTCCGTCGGCTGGCGATGGGATTCAGCGTGGTGTCCCTGGCGTGGCCAGGGAGCGTGTTCTTCCGCGGGGCGTGGGCGTCGCTGCGGACGCGGGCCGCGAGCATGGACGTTCCCATCGCCATCGGCCTCGCGCTCGGCGCCGGCTGGGGGTGTGTCAACGCGATCCGCGGCGCCGGGGCGGTGTACTTCGACACCATCACCACGCTGGTCTTCCTGCTCCTGCTGGGGCGGTGGATCCAGCTCACGCAGCAGCACCGGGCGTCCGACGCGGTGGAACTGTTGTTCTCGTTGACGCCCTCGACGGCACGCCTGGTGGAGCACTGGGGCACGTCCGTCGAGACGGTGCGGGAGGTGCCCGTCGAAGCGTTGTCATCGGGCGACGCCGGCGCCGTGGTCGAGGTGCTCACGGGCGGGACGGTGCCGGCGGACGGCGTGATCATCCAGGGATCGACCGAACTCGATCTCTCCCTGCTCTCGGGGGAGTCACGACCCGTGTCAGCCCGGGTCGGAGATCGCGTCACCGCCGGCGCGGTGAACCTCACTGGACTGATCCGAGTCGGGGTCGAGGCGACCGGCGAGGCGACCCGTGTGGGGCAGTTGATGCGCCTGGTGGAGGACGCGGCGCGCCGGAAGGCGCCGATGGTCATTCTCGCGGATCGGCTCAGCGTCGTGTTCGTGCCGGTGGTGCTGCTGCTGGCGCTCGGCACGGGTGTGGCCTGGATGTTCATCCGCCCGGAACAAGCCATCGACCACGCCGCGGCGCTGCTCATCACCACCTGCCCGTGCGCGCTGGGGCTGGCCACTCCGCTCGCGGTGATCGTGTCCATCGGCCGCGCGGCGCGCCGCGGCATCCTCGTCAAGGGCGGGGAGGTGCTTGAAGCGATGGCACGCCCGCGCCGCGGCGTGATCCTGCTCGACAAGACCGGAACCATCACCGAAGGCTCGGCGGCGCTGGTCGAGTACGCGGGCGACCGCGGGGCGCTCGCGCAGGCCGCCGCGCTCGAACGCACGACAAGCCACCCGGCGGCACGCGCCATCGTCGCCGCGGTGCAAGGGCCCCTCCCCGCGGTGCAGTCCGTCACGCACACGCTCGGACGCGGACTCGAGGGCGTGGTGGAAGGCGAAGAGGTGCGGGTCGGTTCGGTCGAGTTTGTGCGGGCGGCGTGCCAGGGCGCGGATCAAACATGCGTGTTGGCGGCGGAGCGGATGGCCGCCGACGGTCTCACGCCGGTGATGATCGCCCGCAACAGGCGGGTGGTGGGCGTGTGCGGGCTGGGTGACCGGGTTCGCGAGGGGGCCCCGCAAGCGGTCCGGGCGCTGCAGGAATCTGGGTGGGAGGTGCGCATTCTCTCCGGCGACGACCCGCGTCTGGTGCGGGCCGTGGGGCGGGCCGTGGGGGTGAACGAGGCTCTGTGCCGCGGCGGCGCCAGCCCCGAGGACAAACTTGAGGCCGTCCGCACGCTCCAGCGCGAGAGGCCCAACGCGGTGGTGGTGATGGTCGGCGACGGCGTGAACGACGCCGCGGCCCTCTCCGCCGCCACCGTCGGGGTCTCCGTGCACGGGTCGGCGGAGGCAAGCCTCGCCGCCGGGGGGGTGTTCCTGTCCCGTCCCGGCCTTGAGCCGCTGGTCGAACTGACCCGCGGCGCGACGCGCACGGTCGCGGTGATCAAGCGGAACATGGCCGCCTCGCTGGCCTACAACGCCGTGTTCGTGGCGCTTGCGATGGCCGGGGTGCTGACGCCGCTGATCGCCGCCGTGGTGATGCCGCTGAGTTCGCTGACGGTCGTGCTGCTCTCGACGCGATCACGCACCTTTCACGATGAGAACCAAGCCAGGGGAGCGCCGCGCTGATGGACGTGATCTACATCCTGGTCATGCTCGGCGTGCTTCTTGTCGCCGCGGCGGTGGGGGCCTTCGTCTGGTCCGTCCGGCGCGGGGACATGGACGACCTGGAAACCCCCGCCCTGCGTGTGCTGTTCGATGACGACGCCGACGCACGCCCGCGCGCGCCCGCCGCCGATTCGACGCAGACCGGTGGAACCATGAGGAAAGTGGGCCGATGATCTCCTCGACGGCTCGGTACGCGCTGTGCGCCGTGGTCTACCTGGGCGAGCGCTCGGGAAAGCCGGTGGCGGCCCACGAGATCGCCGCGGCGACCGGCGTCCCCTTCGACTATCTCTCAAAGGTGTTGCACACGCTCTCGCACGCCGGCGTCGTAAACGGCCGGCGCGGGCCCTCGGGCGGGTTCACGCTTGCCAAACCAGCGGACCAGATGAGCCTCATCGAGGTGGTCCGCGCCATCGACCCCTCCGGGCGCACCGGCGCCACCGACCCGCCCCACCCGGGTTGCCCGGGTATGACCCCCGCGCTGCGGAAGCTCCTTGACGAGGCCGCCGAAGCATCGTTGAGGGTCCTCAGCCGCACCACCATCGCCGACGTGATGACAAAGCCCAGCGAGGGTGCAAGGCCGGCGCTCCGTCGCCGGGCGGGGTAGAGCGCAGCGTGGCGGGGAGGCGCGCTGGGTGCACCGGCGCATGCACGCGGCACCGATCACCGTGAGCGATGCGATGATCCGAGCCGTGGGCGCTCGCACAGGGTCATCACCCAAGACTCCATGAGTCCCGCCGAGGCGTGGGCCGGCGCCTCGCAGTCATGGATCGGTTCGTGCGATCATGCCCCGGCCCGGCACGCCACGCATGGACTCAACCCGAACCGGCGACCCGACTGCCGACGGCATCCAGCGGCACGTCCTTCACTTCTTCGCGCGTGTCCAGATTCTTCAGCGTGCCCGTCTCGGCGTTCTCGATGATGAGCGCGAACCGCGCGTGGCAGGCCGTCGCCTCGCCCAGGAGTTTGCCGATGTTCTTCGTGGCCTTGTACGAGCGTCGCGCGTGCAGCGGGGGAACACCGCCGAGAGACGGGCTGTAGCGCTCGGTGCTCCACGGCGTGCACTCTCCCTGCTTGGACTTCTCGGTTTCGACGCCGCGGCGCAGCGACGCCACCAGCGGCGCCACTCTCGCCTGCGATTCGTCCTTCTCGTTGGCGATGACGAATACGTCGGGCCGAACCGGCAGCGGCCGGGAGGTGGCCTCCAGCAGGTCGCGTCCCTCGGGCATGAGTGTGCGGTCGTCCAGGAGATTGGTCAGGACGACGTCGCCCATGCCGAAGCCCACGGCGGGCGTGGACGGTCCGCCGAACAGTTCGATGAGTTTGTCGTACCGGCCCCCACCGGCGACGGCGCGCTCGCCTTCGGCGATCAACTCGAAGACGGTGCCCGTGTAATAGGCGAGCCCGCGGGCGAGATCGAAACGATACGAGAGCCGGTCCGCAAAGTCTGATGACCTCACCTGAGCGTGAAGCGCCTTCCACGCCGAGAACGCGTCGAGATCCCGCCGGGTCGGAGTGTCCAGCACCTGATGAAGGAACGACTCGAGCCCCTCCCACGGGTCGTTCCCATGAAACCGGCTCGATGTGATCGCGAGGATCGACTGGGCCGCACGCTGCGAACCGGTCGCGCCAACCAAGTCCGACTCAAAGGCCCGCTCGTCCTTGTACTTCGCGCGCGCGTCAAGCACGGCGATCACCGGCATCCACCGCGACTCGTCGACTTCCGCGGTGCGCAACGCCGCGAACAGAATCTCACGACTCCCGAGGTGGACAGTCAACCGTTCCGTCACGGGAAGCCCGACTTCAGCCAGAACGCCCCACATGGCCGCCACCGTTTCAACATCAGCCAGGGCGCGGTCAGCGTCTCCGAGAATGTCGCAGTTCCACTGCCAGAACTCGCGGAGGCGCCCGCGTTGTGGCCGTTCCGCGCGGAAGAAGTTGCTGACGCAGAACCACTTGGTCGGCTGCGGCAGCTGCTTCGCCCGCGCCGCGTACATCCGCGCCAGGGTCGGAGTGAACTCCGGCCGCAGCGCGAACGGCGGCGGGCCCCCGCCCTGCACCTGCTGGGTGTCAGCCGGGTCCTTGCCGCTATAGGCTCCGAAGAGTTCGTTCAGGATGCCCTCGCCGGACTTGACCGTGTAGAGCGCCGAATCCTCGAACGTCGGCCCGTCGATCTCCTCAAACCCGTGCCGGAGGCTGACGCGGCGCCAGGTGTCGATGATGTAGCGGCGGCGCAGCAGGTCGTGCGGGTAAAAGTCGCGGGTTCCTTTGGGCGCTTGAAAGGGCATGGGGTACGGGCGGGCAGGGCCGGAGAGCACAGCGAAATGAGCGCGGAGCACGGAGCACTCAGCACAGACGACAGTCCGAGCGAGTGGCTGGAGGATAGGGGTGCCGGGGTGGGCTGGACGTTGTGCGGCGCGGGTTGGCCCGCGGCCGCGTCCCGAGCTCTCGTCTCCGTGTTTTGGGCTGTGTGCTGTGTGCTTCGTGCTCTGTGCCCTGTGCGAGGGCTCGAGCCCCCGGCACCGTGCTCCAGGTCTGAGAACTGGGTGGGGCTGTAGCGGAGCGGGACTGGCTGCCGCCCGCCATCTGGGCGAGTGGGCTGAAGTGGGGTGAAGTCGGCCCCCGGAAGGATCGATATCGGGAGTGGACCCCGTGTTGGGGTCCTTCGGCGGGCGGGGCCGCGAGCGGTCCGCCGAAAGGTCGATTCCCCGGCGCTGGCGCGGGCCCGGGAACGTGATGGACGCCGCGGGCGGGCCGAAACGGGGCTCGTGAACGTCCGGCCAGGGTTCGCGCGAAACACAAGCCTTGTCGGCACTCAGCGCCGGCGGGCGACATGAGGAGCGAGTCATGCGGAACAACAAGGGTTTCACGCTCGTCGAGATTCTGATCGTTGTGGTGATCCTGGGCATTCTGGCGGCCATCGTGGTGCCCCAGTTCACCAGCGCTTCGTCCGAGGCCGTGAAGGGCGCTCTGCAGTCGCAGATCCAGACCATCACGTCCCAGGTCGAACTCTACCGCGTCAACAACAACGGCGCCTACCCCGATGAGGACTCCACCTTCGGCGGCACCACCAACGACGGTTGGGGCCCCATGGTCGGCGCCAAGTACCTCAAGGAAGCGCCCGTCAACGGCTACACCGGCTCGGCGGTCATCGTGCCCGGCGCCAGCGCGTCGGCCTCCGCCTACGCCGCCACCCGCACCACCGCGGCGGGCTGGTACTACGAGGACGGCGCCACCGCCGCCGATCGCGGCAGCGTCTACGCCGCCGGCTTCGACCCCGTCGGCTCCGACGGCAAGGCCGCCCTCGCCCACGAGTCGAACTTCAACGGCGCCAGCGGCGCTTCCAGCGGCGGCTCCGGTGGCTCCGGCGGCGGCACTCCCTGAGTGCGTTCGCCTGATGATCGCATGAAACCGAGGGCGACAGCCCTCGCCTGACGAAATCAAGAACGGGCGGCCTCCTTGACGGGACGCCGCCCGCTTCCATGAACGCGGCCGAATCGACCTGCCACTCTTCCTTCCAGCCCGATCCGCCGAGCCTCGGCCCGCGCAACACACCTGCGAGGTTCCCCATGAGCACCACACGTCGCGGCTTCACCCTGGTCGAGATCCTCATCGTGGTGGTCATCCTGGGTATCCTCGCGGCCCTCGTCGTGCCGCAGTTTGCCAGCGCCAGCGGTCAGGCTGTCAAGGCGGCCCTGAGCCGCCAGTTGCAGGAGATTGACACGCAGATCGAGATCTACCGCGGGGCCAACGCGGACCAGTTCCCCGTCGCCGACCCGGTCGCGCCGATGGCCGCCGGCGGGACCAACGACGGCTGGGGTGTCATGGTCAGCAAGAAGTACCTCAAGGAAGCCCCGATGAACCCCTACACCGGGCAGACCCTGCTGGTGGTGGGAGACGGCGCCACCGCCGCCGCCCAGCCCGCCACCAGCGCCAACGGGTGGTACTACACCTTCACCGCGACGCTGCCCAGGCTCGACGTGTACGCCTCGGGCTACGACCGCGCGGCGGACCTGCTCTCGAACGGGCAGTGAGCCGCGCGACGCCCCAGCGCTCCGACTTCCCATGTCCGTCATCACCCTCGCTTCGCCAGCCGGCGCGCGAGAGCCGCCGGCCCGCTCGACCCGGCGCGTTATCGGCCTGCGCCGGATCAACCGCCCGGCACGAATAGCCGGAGCGTTCCGCGCGATTCTCGGCGGACGCGGGTGAAAAGGCTCCGAGAAACTGTCGATGGTGCTTGGGAGTGCCCTCGCCGTACGAGTGTCGGACCCCTCGATCGCGGGTCGCGCGCGGCACGGACGCTCATGGAGCCCGCCATGCACGAGCCGAACCCCTCCAACGCCCAGCACGCCCCGCGTCGCTCCCGCTTCGGGTACCGCGACGGCGTCCTCACCGCCATCGCCGTCCTGCTCGGCATGCACCTGCTCAGGCCGGGCTCGGGCGTCGAAGTGATCGACCACGCGATGGCGCAGCGCCTCCAGCCCGATGCCTACGGCGTTCCCAACGCCGCGGAGCAGCGCAACCGCATGATCAAGGTCCTCGAAGACATGTCGGCCAAGGTCCAGGCGCTCTCGGCCACCGTCGAGCGCGGCGGCTTCAAGGTCGAGGTCACCGCCATGCCCAAGGTCGAACTGGCTCAATGAACAGATCGAGGTGTTTCGGTCCGCCGGGCGGTGGGCGTCGCGGCGGCGCGTGATCCCTGGAGGTCGGAGACCGGCACGATGCGCACGGATCTAGGCCACAACTCGAACTCGGAGGAACGCCCGATGACGCGCCGTAGGCCGTTGCCGCGGGCCTTCACCCTCATCGAACTGCTGGTGACCATCGGCGTGCTCGGCATCGCCGCCGCCCTGGTCATCCCGTCCATGAGTTCAACCAACGGGCTCCGCGTGCAGGCCGCCGTCCGACTGGTCATCGCCGACATCGCGTTCGCCCAGTCCGATGCCATGGCCTACCAGGCACGCCGATGCATCCAGTTCAACCGCGTGGCACGCCCCAACGGGGCCTCGTTCTCCTACGAAGCCGGCAACGGCTACACGCTCGCCGAGCCCACCGGATCGGTGCTCGACCTCACCGCACACGCCATGTTTGACCCGTCCCGTCCCACCCAGCCGCTCAGCCGCAGCCTCGACGAAGGGCAGTTCGGCGGGGCCAGCATCTCCGGCGTGAACATCAGCGGCGGGAGCCTGCTCGTCTTCGACGAACTGGGCGGGCCCGTCACCACCCTCACCGGCAACGAGCCCGCCAGCGGCACCATCGACATCACCGCGCCGGGGGAAGCCTTCCGCATCACCATCGCGCCGTACACCGGCCTGGTGACCGTCGCACGTCAGGACCCGGGCGGCGAGGACGACGAAGAGAACTGAGCCCGCGCGAGCCCCTCGACGGAGAAGCGACCAACCAGCCAGAGACCAGGAGAACCGCAGACGATGTGGCCCCCCGTGTTCGGATCGAGTGACCTGCCGATCGGCGTCGAGCTGCACGCCGGCGGCGTGCGTCTGCTCCAGGTCCGCGCGGGCAGGGGCGGCTCGCTGGTGCGCGCCGCCGCCGTCGCCTCGGTCGACGACCGGGGCCGCACCTGCGACGAGCCGACCTTCATCGACGACCTCGTCGCGGCGGTGGACAAAGCCATGTCGATGGGCCGATTCGCCGGTCGAAGGATCGTCGTGGGCCTGGACGGTCGCGGCGTCCGCACCCGCTCGGTGAGGCAGGCCAAACTGAGCGGAACCGAACTCGACCACGCGGCCCGCCTGGACGCGCCGTCGCGCCTGGGCTTTACCGACGCCGAGGGCTGCGAGATCGGCTGGCTCAGGGCCGGAGAGGTGCGCCAGGGCGATGAGATCAAGGACGAGCTCATCTACGTCGGCACCCGTCGGGAGCCGCTCGAAAGGCTGCTCAACGGCCTCCGCGCGTGCGGGCTCGAACCCGTGGCGGCCGAGCCCTCGTTCTGCGCCACGGCCCGCTGCTGCACCCGGACCCTGCGACGCGCCAGCGACGACGCCGTCACCCGCGTCATCGTCGACGTGGGCGAGGCCGCCGCCGAGGTGATGGTCACGCGGGGCCGCGCCATCGCGTTCTACAAGCAGGTCGAACTCGGCGGGCGCGCCATGACCAGGCTGTGCGCCGAGCGGCTGGGTCTGGACCCCGCGACGGTCGCCGATCTTCGGCGTCGCCGCATGGCCAGCGGGCCGGGCGCCATCGATCCCAAGGTCGATCGGGCGCTCTACGACGCCGTGCGCCCGCTCATGAGCGACCTGGCCCAGGAAGTCACGCTGTGCCTGAGGTACTTCAGCGTCACCTTCCGAGGCGCCCGCCCCGACGGCGTCATCGTCGTCGGCCAGGAAGCCGCCGAGCCGAGACTGGCCCAGACCCTCGGCGAAGCCCTCCACGTCGCCGCCTCCGTCGGACGACCGCTCGAAGGCTACGACCTTTCCCTCGTGAGCGGGGTGATCGATGCACGCGACGCGGGCGCGGACGCGCAGTGGGGCGCGTGCGTCGGCCTCTCCACCCGCGTGCGTGAGAGCGCGGCGCCACGAGGGAAGCGCGCGTGGAAAGCGAGGGCCGCGGCGTGAGCGCACCCCCGCCTTGCCTCCCGATGATCGACCTGATCCCGGCGTCGTTCCGAGCCGGGCAGCGGGCGCGACGACGCTTCCGGGCTTGGGTCAGCGCCTACCTGCTCGCGTTGTCGGTTGTCGCCGGCGCCTACTTCGTGGTCAACGCGGGTCGGTCGCAGGCGCTCGCGGAACGCGACCTCCTGGCCCGGCAGCTCCAGCTCGAATGGGATCGGAACAAGGAGGCCCAGCGGCTGCTCGGAGAGATCCACGCCGTCGAGGCCGCCATCACCCGTTACGACCGCCTCGCGGCGCCGGTGAGCGCCTCCGCCGTGGTCGGGACCATCGGCGAACTGCTGCCCAAGTCGGTTTCGCTCACGGCGCTGACGCTGACGCCAAGAACCGAGAAGGTGCTCGCCAAGACGCCCCAGGGCGGGCAGCCGGGCGCCGCGCCGCCCAAGCCCCAGGCCGTCACGATGTCGTACCTGATCGTTGAGATGGAGGGCATCTCGCCCAGCGACGCGGACTTGGCCCAGCTCGTCTCGGCCCTCGAAGGGTGCGGGCTGTTCGGCAGCGTGGGGATGGACTTCGCCCGATCCGCGACGATCGACGGCACGCCCGCACGCGCGTTCCGGGTCAGCGCCCGCGTCGACTTCCAGAAGCACTACACCTTCAACGCGGAGCCCCGCGTTTCCGAACGCGCCCTCGCCGAGAGCGCGGGGGCGGCGAGCGCGCCGGCGCCCGACCCCAACGCCAGCGCGGCCGACGCCGGCCAGGAGGTCACCCCGTGAGCCTGTTCCGCTCCAACGCCGCTCTGGGTCTGGGGCTGGTCTTGCTGACCATCGGCGGCTTCGCGCTCGTCGTGCGACCCGCCCACGTCGCGGCCCGCGCTCTCGACGCCGACATCGAGTCCAAACGCTCCGAACTCGCCCGGCCCGGCAGCGGCCCCGAGGCCATCGAGAAGCTCGCCCGCGACCTCAGCGTGCTCCGCGCCCTGGGCAGCGAGCGGATGACGCCGATCCCCGAGGAGAGCGGCGTCGCCGCCCTCGTCAAGCGGCTCAGCGAGTCGTTCGACGCCCTCGGCCTCAAGGACCGCGAGATTTCGACCGGCGCCGCCAAGCCCCTCGAAGAGGCCTCGTGCCTGCCCATGACCATCGTGGTCCACGGATCGTTCCCGGCCATCTACGAGGCCATCGCCGGGATCGAGTCGCTCGACCGCCTCATCCGCGTGCAGCGGCTGCGCGTCGCCACCGAGGGCCGCCCCGGCGCGGGCACGGTCGACCGCTCCGGTCGCGTGCGAGCCGACATCCAGCTGGACGTGTTCTTCGCGCCCAAGCCCGCGCTTCCCGCCGCCGGCGCCGCCGGGGCGCAAGGGGGCCGCCCATGATGCGGAAACTGCACGAACTCAGGATCCTGATGAAGGACGACCCGAAGCGCGCCCTGGTGCTGTGCACCCTCGGTGCCGTGCTGGTGGTCGTCTCGGCGCGAGCGGTCTTCCTCACCTCGGGCCCGAAGCGCGCCGCCGCGAACGCGACGAAAGACCCCGGCGCCCAAACCTCCAGCGAGGCGCTGCGGGCCGGGGCCCTTGTCGCGGCGGCGCTGGCTGAAAGGAGCCGGGGTGACATCGTCAGGCTCCCGCCGGCGCCCAAGGAACTGCGGGACGTGTTCCAGATCGACCAAGCGGTGTTCCCCCCGCCCGCGCCGACGCCCGTTCCCGGCGCGGTTGCGGAAAAGTCGGCTCCGGGAATCGCCGAAAGCCCAGAGCAAGCCGCGCTGCGGCTCCGTGCCGAGACGGAGCAGCGCGTGCGGGCCGAGTCCCGCGAGCTCCGGCTCCGGGGCACGCTGCTGGGCAGCAGCCCCACGGCGGTCCTGGAAACGGTCTCGGAGCGGAAGTCGTTCGTGCTGCGGCCCGGGCAGGAGATCGCCGGGTTCACGCTGGTGGAGATCGGGTCTTCCACCGTGATCGTGGAGAAGGAAGGGCTCCGGGTGGAGATCGAGCGGGCCAGGCCGGATTCGCGGTGAAGCCGGAGTGCACATCCAAACACACAACCCCCCGCGCCGCCGGCGCGGGGCTTCAAAGGCAGAGCAGGAGATCAGCGATGCGTCACGAAGCCAATCGAACCAGTGCGACGATGGCGGCCGGGCTCACGGCCGCGACCCTCCTGCTCGCCGCGGGCCAGGCGACCGCGCAGACCACGGGCTCGAGCACCGGCACGAGCGCGACCACGTCCGGCGCTTCGGGCTCGGCCACCGGCTCGGCTGGCAAGGCGTCCGGCGGCAGGACCTACAGCAACGCGAGCGCCCGCAAGTCAGTCCCCGCCGCGACCTCCGCCAAGTCCGCCAAGGACAGCGAGTTCAAGCCGCTCGTCAGCGCGGGCACCTCGCTCACCGACCTCATCGCCAAGTCGGGCAGCACCCCGCCCGGCGCCCCCGAGGCGACGCGGACCGACGCCGCCGAGCCACGCGATGCCGCCGACGCCGCCGAGGGCACCGAATCGGGCGTGAAGGTCTCGGACTACATGACCGTCGACATCTTTGTCCAGGACGAGGACCTCGCCAACGTCCTGCAGATGCTCAGCCTCCAGAGCCGCAAGAACATCATCGCCAGCAAGGACGTCTCCGCCACGGTGAGCGCGAACCTCTACGGCGTGACGTTCTACGAGGCGCTCGACTCCGTGCTGCACGTCAACGGCTACGGGTACATCGAGAAGGGCAACTTCATCTACGTCCACACGCTCGAGGAGATCGCCGCCATCGAGGCCGCCGAGCGGAAGATGGTGTCCAAGGTCGTCCGCCTGAACTACCTGAACGCCAACGACGCCGCCGAGTTCGTCTCCCCGCTGCTGTCCGAGAACGGGCAGATCAAGACCAACGGCGACGTCGGCGATTTCACCGTGCCCGAGGACAGCCCCACCGGCAACGAGCAGTACGCCCTCTCGGCCATGCTCATCATCTTCGATTACGCCGACCACATCGCCGAGATCGAGGAACTCCTCAAGCAGATCGACACCAAGCCCGCGCAGGTCCTCGTCGAGGCCACCATCCTCCAGACCTCGCTCAACGAGGCCAACGCCTTCGGAGTCGACTTCTCCGTCCTCCGCGACGTCAACTTCCTTGACTTTGTCGGCCTGGGCGGCCCGCTGGGCGTCCCCGGCGCCCTCGGCCAGACCGGCAGCGACGGCTTCTCCCCCTCGGACAACGAGGGCACCGGCGTCACCTCAACCGCCGGCAACTTCGCCGGACCCGGCACCATCAAGGCCGCCATCCTCGCCGATCAGGTCGGCGTGTTCATCCGAGCCCTCGACGAGGTCGGCAACGTCAGCATCCTCTCCAACCCCAAGATCCTCGCCCTCAACCGCCAGCCCGCCAAGGTGCTCGTCGGACGCAAGCTCGGCTACCTGAACACCACCGCCACCGAGACTTCCACCACCCAGACCGTTGAGTTCCTCGACACCGGCACGCAGCTCGCCTTCCGCCCGTTCGTCTCGAACGACGGCATGGTCCGCATGGAGCTCAAGCCGCGCGTCTCCGAGGGCGTGATCCGCACCGCCACCGACGCCACCGGCGCCGCCGTCACCATCCCCGACGAGATCACCCAGGAGATCACCACCAACGTGATCGTCCCCGACGGTTCGACCGTCGTGCTGGGCGGCCTGTTCAAGGAGACCACCACGCTGAACCGCTCGCAGGTGCCCGTGCTGGGCGACATCCCGATCCTCGGGCTCGCGTTCCAGGGCCACGACGACGAGACCGACCGCTCGGAGATCATCTTCATGATCAAGCCGACGGTGGTGGGGGACAAGATCCTCAGCGAGCAGGGCGAGCGCTCGCTGGCCTACGCCGAACGCGTCCGCACCGGCAGCCGCCTCGGCCTGCTCCCCTTCTCGCGTGAGCGCCAAACCGCCCAGCTGAACCTCGAGGCCGAGCGCCTCGCCGCCGAGGGCAAGACCGACGAGGCCATGTGGAAGCTCCGCCGTTCCATCGAACTCAACCCCCTCCAGCCCGACGCCATCCGCCTGAAGGAACAGGTGCAGAACAGCCGCGACATGTGGCCCGCCGGCAGCGTGCTCGAACGAGTGATCGACGGCGACGGCCCCCTCGCCGTCCCCGACAAGGCCAACACCCCCGCCGGCGTCTCCATGAACTCCCGCTTCCAGGGCCCCATGCCCTCCGGCACGGACGCAACCCCCCTCATCGCGGCCCCCGTTCAAGAAGTGACCGCGGCCTCGAGCACCGACGCCTCCTCAACCACCCCCACACCCGAGAGCCCCACCCAGAACCAGTCCACCAGCCTCTTCGGCACGCTGGTGCAGATGCTCCAGAGCCCGGACGCCATCTCGACGGGCCAGCCGACCCCGTCGGGCGATCGCCCGCTCGGACAGTCCCCGATGCCCGACACCACCGCGCAGGCTCTCGCGCAGCCCGCCGCCGGCGTCACCATCATCCCGGTGACCGACCAGCAGCCCGCGCTGGTGCAGACCGCGCCGGCCACCGGCGAAGCCGCCGTCTTCGCCCGCGGCTCCATGCCAACCTGGTTCTTCCTTCCGTACCTGCGCTCGGCGTATCAGGTCTCCCAGCCCTTCGGGGCCCCGCAGGCCGCCACCGCGAACGTCGAGATCGCCGACGACACCGACCTGAGCGGCACGCAGCCCGAGCCCGCCTCGGAGCCGTTCAACGAGTCCCCGGAAGGCTCGACGCCGCGCTGATCACACACGCCGAGTCGCGCCCCGAGCCGTCTCCCCGCGGCGTCCACGCCGGCGGCGACGCCCGCTCCCGCGGGCCAAGGCACCATCGAAAGAGAGAAAAGAGAGCACCGCCCATGAGCACCCGCACGATCGCCTCGACCATCGCCGCTTCGGTTCTCGGCCTCAGCCTGGCCGCCCAGTTGACCGGCTGCGCCGGCAACGGCAAGTACACCACCAAGTTCAAGGAAGAGGCCCAGGGCCGCATGAACATGGTCAAGGCCGGCACCGAGTGGGACATGGCCAACCAGCAGTACGAATCCGGCGACCTCGACCGGGCCCTCGAAACCGTCAACACCTCGCTCGCCCTGAACGACAAGGTCGCCAAGAGCCACCTGCTGAAGGGCAAGATCATGCTCGAACTCGGCCGGCTCGAGCCCGCCGAAGAGAGCTTCTCGAAGGCGATGGAGCTCGACCCGAAGTTCCCCGAGGCCCCGTACTACCGCGGGATCATCCGCGAACGCATGGAGCGCAACGAGGACGCGCTGGCCGACTTCGCCCTGGCCGCGAGCCTCGACCGCTCGAACCCGCAGTACACCATCGCCGCCGCCGAAGTGCTCATGCAGATGGGCCGCTTCGATGAAGCGAAGCAGCGCCTCGATCCGCCCGCGGGTTCGGACCTGCCCCGGTTCTCGCAGAACGCCGGCATCCGCCAGACCCTCGGCCACATCGCCATGATGCAGCGGGACTACCCCGCCGCGGTCATCGCCTTCCGAGAGGCCGCCGTGCTCGCGCCCGGCGAACTTCCCATCCTTGAGGACCTCGCCCGCGCCCAGCTCTCCGCCGGCGACTTCGCCGCCGCCGAGGCGAACCTCGCCCGCGTGCTCTCGTCCGTCAAGCCCTCGGAACGCCGCGACCTGCGCATGCTCCGCGCCCGCTGCCTGCTCGAGATCGAGAAGCCCGTCGACGCCCGCATGATCCTCCAGGAACTCGCCCAGGGCGAGGGCGCCTCCGACCCGGACGTGTGGGTGCAACTGGGCAACATCGCCGTGGTGCTTGAGGACGACTTCAGGCTCCGAGAAGCCGGCAACCGCGTGGTGGCTTTGGCGCCGCGCCGACACGAGGGTTATCTGCTGCTCGGGCTGTACCAGCGCCGCATCGGCAAACCCGGGGCCGCCGCCGAGCTCCTGGAAAAGTCCGCCGAGCGCTCGACCGATGACCCAACCCCGGCCATGGTGCTGGCACTCGTGTACCAGCAGCTCGGCAAGCCGGACCTGGCCAGGCAGGCCGCCGGGAGGGCCGTCGCCATCAGCCCCGACAGCCCGCGCGCCCGCGCCCTGGCCGGTCAGTTCGGGGCCTTGGCCGACGCGCCGACCCGCGACCAGGAGTGATCGGGGCCCTCTCTCCGGGGGCTTCGCAGGAGCACACCGAAG